>JBQCFV010000746.1:0-4931 GCA_051958695.1 Chitinophaga sp.
GTTGGCGGAATCGTAGATGCCGCTGAACTGGTTGGAGGCCACCACTTTCAGGTTGTTTGCCTGGCTGCCGTAGAGCACGCGGCTGAGAAATTCCAGCTCCACCACACCGGGCTCGGTGTCCGTACGGTCTTTGTAGCGGTATTCGCTGCCGGGCTCGCCGGAATAAAAAGTGATGATGTCCGGCTCGCCGGAGAAAATGAACAGCACCGAATCGCCTGCTTTATATTCGATTTTTTCGGTGCGCGCCTCGAAGGCCGGAAGCTCCACCACTTCCTGCCGGCAGGCGAAGAGGAAGCAGAGCGCGGCGAGCGGGAGCATTTTTTTATAATGGAACATTGATCGCATGTTTTAGTGGTTGCTGAATTGGTTTACCATTCCGGGTTTTGCACGAGCGCTTTGTTGATGGCCATTTCCGTGCTGGGTATGGGCAGCAGCAGGTGACGGTGGCCGAGATTGTCGCCGTGGCGCGAAGCGTACTTGTAAGCCGCGGGCGCCGTGGTGGTGATCTCGTTGGCAAGGTCTTTCATCGTGGTGAGGAAATTGACCCATCGGATGAGATCGTGCCGGCGGATGGCCTCAAAACCCAGCTCGAGCGAACGTTCTTTGCGTACCGCATCGCGGAAGGAATCCTTGTCGAGGTCCGCTTGCAGGTCTGCATCGGCGGCGGGGTCCGGCGGCGTGGGCAGCAGCAGGCCGTAAGCCCTTCTTCTCACGTCGTTTACCGCCCGGTATGCTTCAGGACTCGGGACGGCGGTCAATTCATTGTCCGCTTCGGCGAACATCAGCAGCACATCGGAATAACGCAGGATGGGGAAGTTGATGGAAGTGGTGTTGATGTTCTTCGGCTGCGCCGTTTCGTATTCCCTTCTCCATTTTGCGTTGCTGCGGTTGTAAATGGAAGTGGCGGGATAGGCGATCTTCGAGTTCACCACACCGCCGACGGTACCATAATAGTAGGAATTGCTCGTCCAGTCGCGGCGGAGATCGCCTTCGCCAAAGGAGCGGTAATACCTTTCGGTGATATGCACGGCGCCGTAGCTGTACATGTTGCGGTCGGAAGAGCCGATGCCGTTGATGGCGCCTACGGAACCTTCCTCGTCCTGGCTGCCGTTGTTCACTTTATTAAATTCCACTTCCCAGAGTACTTCTTTCGGATCGTATTTGTCCTGGCACTCGTTGATGAATATCTGCGCGTAGTCCGGGTTCAATGCATGGCCATTCGCCGGTTCCATTACCTTCAGCGCCCAGGTGCGCGCTGCGTCCCAGCGGGAGGCGTCCCGCAGCGGGTAGCCGGCCATTTTGAGGTTCACCCTAGCGAGAATGCCCCATACCACGGACTTCGTGATGCGGCTGTTGTAAGTGTAGGCGCTGATCGGTTTTACAAGGTCCGCCGCCGCTTCCATGTCTTTCAGGATAAAGGCGTAGATCTCCGCGGAAGGCGTTCTCTCGCGGTTCACATCGTTCACGTCGTCGATGGATGTAAGGCGAACGGGCACGTCTCCCCAATTGCTCACCAGCAGGAAATAATAATACGCGCGGAGAAAAAGCGCCTGGCCTTTGGCGGCTTTTCGTTCCGTTTCGTCCATCTGCAGGTCGGCGTTATCAATATTCTGGAGAAACACGTTGGCCCTGTTGATGCCCTGGTAGAGCAGGTTCCAGAGGGTGTTCACCTTTGAGTCGGAAGTGTTGTAATTGTTGATGGACAGATCGATGGTCTGGGTGGAAAGCGCGTTGAAGCCTTCGTCGCTCATGTCCAGCTCAAAGAACAATGTGCGGCCGTAGGTGCCGGTTTTGCCTAATGGGTCGTAAATAGCGCTCAGCGCGGTGTTCACGTCGTTCTCGGTTTTGAAATAGTTTTTTGGCAGCGGGAAGTCCGTCGGTGTTTTATCCAGGAATTTGTTGCAGGACGCGCCGCACACGGACAATACCAGGAAGCTATACAGGATGTATTTCATGTTTTCGCTTTTAATCATTAGAAAGTGGCTTTAAGACCTACAGTGAGCGTGGTGGCGCGCGGGTAGGCGGAATAGTCGAAACCGGGCGTGAGCGCGCTGTTGCGGATAGACACCTCGGGATCGTAGCCGGAGTATTTCGTCCAGGTGTAAAGGTTTTGCGCGCTGGCGTATACGCGGATGGCGCTGATCTTTATGCTGTTGAGCATGTGCTGCGGCAGGTTGTACCCGAGCTGCACGGTTTTCAGGCGGAGGAAGGAGCCGTCCTCTACCATCCAGGTGGCATAGGGTTTCAGCGTGGAGCCTTTTACGCGCGGGATGTTGGATTCCGGGTTTTCCGGGCTCCAGTGGTTCGCGTAAGAAGCGTACTGGTTCGTATTGTATTTATAACCCGTTTCGAGCATCAGGCGGTTGGCGTTATAAATGTCGTTGCCGTAGCTCCACTGGAAAAATATGCCGAGATCAAAGCCTTTGTATGCGAAGTTGTTGCTGAAACCGCCGGTGTGCACGGGCATCGGGTTGCCGATCACGGTTTTGTCGTAATCGTCTATCAGCAGGTCGCCGTTGAGGTCTTTGTATTTGATATCGCCGGGCTGTACCGCGGTGCGCACTTCGCCGTTGGCGGTCACGTTGTCTTTCAGGATGTAGTTTTCGCCTACTTTGTCGAAGTCTTCGTATTTATACACGCCGTCGGAAACATGACCATAGAACTGCGCTACGGGGGCGCCCACTTTCGCGATGTACGCCGGTATCAGCACCCAATCGTCTCCCCAGTACTGCGTGGTGAGCATGGACAGCTCGTTTTCCGCCAGTTCCAGCACTTTGTTGCGGTTGAAAGAAATATTGAAGCTGCTGCTCCAGTTGAAGTCGCGCGCTTTTACGACGTTCGCGAAAAGACTGATCTCCAGGCCCTGGTTGCGCACCTTGCCGATGTTCTTGAACTGTTTCGAATAGCCGGTGCTGCCGGGCAGGTTCGCGTTCAGCAGCAGGTTGCTCGTGTTTTTGCGGTATACGTCCACCGCCAGCTTGAGGCGGTCGTTGAAGAGACCGAGGTCCAGCCCGATATCCGTTTGCGCCGTTCTTTCCCATTGCAGGTCCGGGTTGCCCATGGAACCGGGATAGCTGCCCGGGTTCTGGATATTTCCAAAGGAATAACCGCCGTTCGTGGGCGTGATGTAATTCATGTAATTGGAAAAGTTGCCCACGTTGTTGTTGCCCGTGATGCCCCAGCTGGTGCGCAGCTTCGCGTCAGACACAAAATGGAGCGACTCCATGAAAGGCTCCGCGCCGAAACGCCAGGCGAAAGCGCCGGAAGGGAAGGAGCCCCAGCGGTTGTTGCTGCTGAAGCGGGACGACCCGTCCGTACGGAAAGAAGCCGTGAACAGGTATTTCGACCTGATATTGTAATTCACCCTGCCGAGGAACGAAGCCAGGCTCCAGGCGGACGTAACGGAGGTGATAGATAAAGGCGTGCCCTCGTCAAGACCGCTCAGGCCCAGCGCTTCGTTGGGCAGCAGCTTGGCGTATGCGCCGAATATGCGGCTGGCGCCTTCCTGCATGGTGAAGCCGCCGAGCACGGAGAGGTTTTGGTGCTCGTTGATCTTTTTATTCCAGGTCAGCGTGTTCTCATTCAGCCAGCTGCTGGAATTGATATAGGTCATGCCGCCGTTGATGCGGTTGTTCGTGCTCGGGTTGCCGCTGCGCGACTGCGCGTTGTTGAACACGTCCACACGGGTGGCGCCTTTGTTGTAACCTATGCTGCTCCTGAATTTCAGGCTGGGCAGGATGGCATATTCGCCGTATGCGTTGATGGAAAAATTGTCGTTGTAGTTTTCGCGCAATTCGTTCTGGGTAGTGATCACCGGGTTCCACCTGAAATCAAAACCGGGCTCCACTTCGGGGTCGGTATTTTCTTCGATAAGGTTGGTGGTGGAATTGAGCAGCGTGATGGGACGGTAAGCCCAGACGCTGAACAGCAGGTTCAGCTCGTTGTTGTAGTTGCTGGAAGAAGTGGGCGTGCCGTAACGTTTTACATTGGCGTAAGCCGCGTTCATGCCTACTTTCAGCTTGTTGTTCACATTATGGTCGATGCTGAAGCGGCCCTGCAGCCTTTTAAAGCCGGAGTTGATGATGATGCCCTGCTGGTCGAAATAAGAGAACGAAGCGTTGAATTTCGTGTTGTTGTTGCCGCCGCCGAGGGAAAGGTGATGGCTTTGCATGGGCGCGGTGCGCATGATCTGGTCTTCCCAGTCGATGCCTTCCACGTTTTTGTAATATTCCAGCGGCAGCGTGTCTTTCACACCGTTCTCGTTCTTCACGCGGTACAGCGTCATCGTCATGTTCGGGTCGATGTCGTTCTGCAGCTTGATGAACTCGTAGGGATCGAGCACGTCCAGCCGTTTGTTGCTTTGCTGCCAGCCGAAATAAGTGTTGTAATTAACGGTGGTTTTCCCTGCTTTGCCTCGTTTGGTGGTGATCACGATCACGCCGTTGGCGCCGCGCGCGCCATAGATGGCGGTAGCGGAAGCGTCCTTGAGGATGTCGATGGACGCGATGTCTGCCGGGTCGAGCGCGTTGATGGGATTGCTTTCGTTGTCGCCGCCGGGATCTTCCATCGGGAACCCGTCGATCACGTAGAGGGGCGAGTTGTTTTGCGTGACGGAGTTGCCGCCGCGGATCACGATGTCGATAGCCGCGCCGGGGCGGCCTTCGGAGGAAGTGACCTGCACGCCTGCCACGCGGCCGGCGAGCGCTTCGTCGAACGATTTAACGGGCGCTTTCTGCAGATCGGCCACGTTCACGCTGCCGACGGAGCCGGTGAGGTCTTTCCGCTGAACGGTGCCATAACCCACTACCACTACCTGTTTGAGCGATTGAGGGTCTGGTGCGAGCACCGTGTTGTACACGGTAGCTTTGGTAAGCGGCACTTCTTTGGAGAGGAAGCCGATGCTGGAGAAAACGAGCGCTCCTTTCGGCTCC
>JBQCFV010000747.1:0-3398 GCA_051958695.1 Chitinophaga sp.
CCCGAACGGGACCAGCCGGGGCAGACCGCTATACTCCAGCAACCCTCCGGAGAACCGGAGGGTTTTTAAGTGGATTACTAACCCATTATTTTAATAACCCAAAATCTTCAGCATGCTCTGGGAGGTTTGCTCCTTGGCATATAACCAGTCTTTTAATTGTCCGTTTTTGTCGTAGCCCACGATCACGTGCTTGGGTGAAGGGATCAGGCAGTGCTTGATGCCCCCGTACCCGCTCAGCTGGTCCTGGTAGGCGCCGGTGTGGAAGAAACCGATATACAGCGGCTCTCCGTTGGTCAGCTTGGGAAGAAACACGGCGTTGATGTGCTCTTCCGAGGTGTAGAAGTCGTACCCGTCGCAGGTAAGGCCTCCAAGATGCACCTCCTGGTATTCCTGGTCCCATTTGTTGATGGGCAGCATCAGGAATTTTTCACCGATGCCCCAGGTGTCCGGCAGCGTGGTAATGAAAGAACTGTCTATCATATACCAGGCCTCGCGGTCGTTCTGCTGTTTTTCGCCCAGCACGCTGTAGATCACCGCGCCGCTCTCTCCCACCGTGAACGAGCCGAACTCCGTATAGATGTCCGGCACGGGCACTTTGTTCTTTTTGCAAACGCTCTTGATGTTGGCCACGATCTCGTTCACGATGTAAGCGTAATCGTAGTCGAACCCGAGGGAGTGTTTGATCGGGAAGCCGCCGCCGAGGTTGATGCTTTCCAGTTCGGGAGCGATCTTCTTCAGCTGGCAGTAGAGGTTCAATACTTTATTGAACTGGCTCCAGTAAAATATGTCGTCTTTTATACCCTTGTTCATAAAGAAGTGGAGCATTTTCAGCTCGAACTTCGGGTTGCCCTTCAGCTTATCCACGTAAAACTCGAGGATGTCGCGGGGGGCAACGCCCAGGCGGGAGGTATAAAAGTCGAAGGTCGGCTCTTCTTCCGCCGCAATGCGGATGCCCAGTTTCAGGGGCGCTTTGCTGCGGACGAACTTGGCGTAATCTTCGAGCTCCGCTTTATTGTCCAGTATCGGTATCACATTGGTAAAACCGCTGTTCACCAGCTTGGCGATGCTCCGGGTATACGTTTTTGTTTTATAACCGTTGCAGATAACGAACGTGTCCTTGGTTATCTTTTTTCTTTCGTACAGCTTATTGATGATATCAATATCGTAGGCGAAAGAAGTTTCGATATGCACTCCGTGCTTAAGGGTTTCCTCCATTATAAAGGAGAAATGCGAACTTTTCGTGCAATAGCAATAATAATAATTGCCATCGTACCGGTTTTTCCGGATCGCGTCCTGGAACATTTTTTTCGCCCTGTTTACCTGCATCCCGATCTTGGGGAGATAGGTCAGTTTGAAAGGCGTTCCGTATTTGTCGATCAGGGCCCGGATATCCAACCCGTTAAACAGGAGGTTGTTATCCTTCACTTCGAAACCCTCCTGGGGGAACTCGAAAGTCTGGTTAACGAGGTCCGTGTAGGTGTTGTTCATTTAATGCAGTGAATGAATTTTAGAGTTAGTAAAAACTTAAACTACAGTATAAATGAGCTGGAGACTTCTGGTTTATACACCTACGTAAGTTGTTGAACCCAGCAAAATCGGATGCAAATCTAACACTTTGTTCCAATGGAAAATCAAAATTTTTCCCCCTTTTTTATGAATGGTGCATAACTATCTTAAAATATTGCTTTTAAATTATTTATACACAATTAGCTGTAATTAAAATAATAAATACAGGATATGATATTCCTGCATATGTAAAGCCATGACGCGAATTTTACAATTCCTTCAGAATCATTTTAATAGTTCGAGGCCCCTTTTCCCTTCACAAAATAACAGGTCGAGGACGCTAAGGTTCGGAAAAAAACCGGTGCGTTCGCCAAAAACCTGGGTGTAAACCGGCCCTTCCTGCGGCAGCTGCCCGGGCACCATATGGTCTCGTTTGTCGATGACGCCGGCGGCCGGGTCGTAGGTTTTACGGAACTCCTCCGTCAGCCGGATCTCGGGCTGGATGCCCAGGGCCTTGTTGGCCCATTCGAGACAGGCCATGTTCCAATCCAGCAGGAAGTCGAACCGCCGCGCATACAATTCCTCCAGTTCGGGTTCGAAATATTCGAACCAGGGCGAACGGCGATAGGCGGAAGTGAGGGTCTTCCAATGGAGCGCCTGCCAGTTTTCCTCGTTGCTGATCCGGACGTCCTTCATCACCGTGCGCTGATTTTTTCCCTTCGACAGGGGAACGCTCAAAAGTATGATCCCGTTCGGCCCGGCGATATAACAACGGTTCCTGAAACTCACCTTCTGGTAGTGTTCATATCTCTCAATTTGTAATATCTTGCATTCAATTAAAGTTTTATAAAAATAGATTGACGGAAAATATTGACTTTCAATTAGTAGTATTCCTGAACCCTTACTTGCTGTCATATCGGCATTATTGAACTTTGGTGGATGTAAATTTGATGGAAACTTCGTGTTTAAAATTTAATGTTAAATCATTGATGTAACTGTATAATTTATTGAAATGCAGTTCGTAGAATGATATAAAATATGCTATTTATTTTAGCATTCCGCTGTTTGAAGCTGAATTATAAAAGTCAACAAAAATACTAAAGTTCTTAGTCAGAAAAATGATTGATTTTAACTCGTTTTTACTTGAAGTAAAATTTGAAATAGAAGGGCCACTCCCAGCCTTCCGGAAAGGCAATCTTTAACGTAATCTTTAGAGGGAGTTTCGTAGGTTTGAGGAAATTCTTAAACAGCAGTTCATGAAACGGTTTCAATGGTGCGTCGTTATTCTGGTCATTTGGGGTGGGCTCAGCGCATGCGATAAAATGAAAGACCTGGAATTTCTCCGGGTAGCCAGCTTCGATTTTGAAAGCCTGAGTTTCTCAAAAAGCACCGTTAAAATGGAGCTCGCCTATTTCAACCCGAACAATTTCTCGCTCCGGCTCAAAGACGCCGAATTTGACGTTTTCCTGGACGATACGAAGGTCGGCCACTCCTTCCAGGACACCCTCATAGATATTCCCGCCCGGGACACTTTTTATTTCCCGGTAAAGCTGGACGTGGAAATGGGCAACGTTTTCAAAAATGTGCTCGGCGCCCTCGGCAACAAGGAAGTAACGATCAAGGCGTCAGGCAACTGCAAAGTGGGCAAAAAAGGCGTTTACCTGCCCTTCCCGATCCGTTGCGAAACGAAGCAGAAGCTGGATTTCTTTTGATGGGATCGCGGGTCTTATGGGCTGGTTACCGGTCAAAACAGGGCACAAAAAAACCGCCCCGGAAACCCGGAGCGGTCAATATAATTCTCGATATCTTTTAATGCTTCTTCACCGGCC
The DNA here is from genome assembly GCA_051958695.1 of Chitinophaga sp. GTDB lineage: Bacteria > Bacteroidota > Bacteroidia > Chitinophagales > Chitinophagaceae > Chitinophaga. The sequence continues at coordinate 3,336 of JBQCFV010000747.1, forward strand.
CTCCGCCGTCTTCCGGCTTCTTGCAGCACTTGGGCAGCTCGTTGTAGGAATCTTCGTTCGCCG
>JBQCFV010000748.1:0-4169 GCA_051958695.1 Chitinophaga sp.
CTTTATTCTCTTCGCAGCCGTAATAGCGGCCGCTGCCTGTAACAATGAGCCGGCCAAACGGCAACTGACGGGCAATCCGAAGATCGACAAGCTCAAGCTGCCGGCCAATTTCAACGTGGACCACCTGTACAGCCCCGGCGACAACAAGCAGGGCTCCTGGGTGTCGATGACCTTCGACCCGAAGGGCCGCCTGATCGTGTCCGACAAGTACGGCTACCTGTACCGCCTCACCTTGCCCGCCATCTGTGACACCACGACCAAGATCCAGATCGAACAGATGAAGATCGGAACGGACACTTCGTCGAAAGTGACGATGGGTTACGCGCAGGGATTATTGTATGCGTTTAACAGTCTTTACGTGATGGTAAATCACAACGCGGACAAAAAATTCGAAAAAGGCAGCGGTCTTTACCGCCTGCAGGATAAAGACGGCGACGACAACTTCGAGACCATCACCCTGCTGCGCCAGCTGGAAGGCGAAGGCGAGCACGGGCCGCATAGCATTGTGATGGCGCCCGACAAACAGTCGCTGTACGTGATTGCGGGCAACTTCACCCGCCAGCCCGAAATGAACAGCGCCCGCAGCCGCACGATGGACAGTACGGACAACCTGCTGCCCATGATCAAGGACCCGAACGGTCACGACCAGGTATCGCATGCGCGCGGCGGCTGGATCGCGCACATCGATTCCACCGGCAGCAACTGGGAGCTGATTGCTTCCGGTTTCCGCAACCCGTTCGACATGGCGTTCAACAACGCCGGCGAGCTGTTCACCTACGATTCCGATATGGAGTGGGACTTCGGCATGCCCTGGTACCGCCCCACGCGCATCTGCCACGTAACCAGCGGCGCGGAATTCGGCTGGAGGCACGGCACCGGCAAATGGAACCCTTCCTTCCCGGACAACCTGCCCGCTATTCTCAACATCGGCCAGGGCTCGCCCACCAACGTGGTATACGGCGGCACTGCGCACTTCCCCGAGAAATATAAAAAAGCGGTGTTCGCGTTCGACTGGAGCTTTGGCATCATCTACGCCGTGCACCTCGAACCAAAAGGCGCTTCCTATTCCGCTACCGCGGAAGAATTCCTTTCCGGCGCGCCGCTCCCGCTTACCGACGGCGTGATCGGCCCCGACGGCGCGATGTATTTCCTCACCGGCGGCCGCAGGCTGGAATCAGACCTTTACCGCATCTATTACAAAGACAACAAAGAAAATACAACGGCGCTCGCAGCCGTAGATCCTACCGATCTGCAGCAGCAACGCCGCAAGCTGGAAGCCTTCCATGGCGGCCCGAAAGCAGGCGCCGTAGAAGCGGCCTGGCCTTTCCTGAAACATGAGGACAGGTTCCTCCGTTTCGCGGCGCGCATCGCCATCGAGAACCAGCCGGTAGCAGAATGGCAGGACAAAGCCCTGCAGGAAAAAGATCCCGAAACCGCGATACAGGCTGCCATCGCGCTGGCGCGGCAGGGAAAACCGGAGGTGCAGAACGCGCTGTTCACCCACCTCACCAGCATCGATTACAGCAAGCTCAGCGAAAACCAGCAGTCCGACCTGCTGCGCGCCATTGAGCTGGGCATCACCCGCCTCGGCAAACCGGACGCCGCGCAACAGTCCGCGCTGATCGCATACCTTGACCCGCATTACCCGGCCAAGACCAACAATCTCAACCGCGGCCTGAGCAAACTGCTCGTATACCTGGACGCGCCGAAAGCCGTTGAAAAAACGATGGCGCTGCTGGCTACCGCGAAAGACGATCCGGACGAACAGAAAACCGCTACCGCTTCGGAAGACCTCATCATGCGCAACCCGCAATACGGCATGGACATCGCGAACATGCTCGCCAAAATGCCGGCCATCCAGCAAACGTATTACGCTACCGTACTGAGCCAGGCCAAAGAAGGCTGGACGCCCGAATTACGTGAAAAATATTTCAAATGGTACTACACCGCGTTCGGCTTTAAAGGCGGCCATAGCTTCCTCGGCTTCATCGACGCGGCGCGCCGCAACGCGCTGGCGCTGGTGCCCAAAGACGAATTCGAAAAATTCAATATCATGTCCGGCGACTCGCTGGCACGCCGCGGCGGCGCGGACGTAGCCACCGTGCAGCCTAAAGGCCCGGGCAGAAGGTGGAAGGTGGAAGACGCCACGCAGGTGATAGACAGCGGCCTGCATAACCGCAATTTCGAGCAGGGCAAAGCCATGTTCACCGCAACGTTGTGCAGCTCCTGCCATAGCATCAAAGGCGAAGGCGGCGTAGCCGGGCCCGACCTCACGCAGCTGGGCACGCGCTTTACCAACAAAGACATTCTCGAAGCCATCATCGAGCCGAGCAAAACGATCTCCGATCAGTACGCCGCCACCGTGTTCACCCTGAACGACGGCAGCTCCGTAACCGGCAGGCTGGTGAACCAGGATGACAACAAATACTACGTGTCGCAAAACCCGTTCTCGCCGAAAGACCTGCGCGAGATCGACAAAAAATCCGTGACGGCAACAAACAATTCCGCCGTGTCCGTAATGCTGCCCGGTCTTATCAATAGGCTGAGCCCGGACGAGCTGCGCGACCTGATGGCTTACATCAAATCCGGCGGCAACGAAAAAGACTCGATGTTCGTCAGCAGCGACAGGCTTGGTAAAAAATAAACATGCAACACAACTGGCAACATAAAATAGCGCATCCCGCGCAGCTCGGGGGAATAGAAACGGCCGTGCTGGACAATGGCCCCGGGAGGGGCAACCGGGTGGCCTGGGTGAACACCGGCGCCGGGCTGCGCTTTAAAGTGCTGATAGATCGCGCCATGGACATTGCAGAGGCATTTCATGACCGGCATAGCCTGGCCTGGCTAAGCTGTACCGGTCATGCCACGCCCGCGCCCGCCCCTGCCGGCGGGCTTTCGTGGCTTCATACCTTTGGCGGCGGGCTGCTCACTACCTGCGGCCTCACGCACATCGGCGGGCCCGAAAGCGACGGGCACGGCGAACGCGGATTGCACGGCCCCATCAGCAGCACGGCCGCGGAACTCGTGTCCGTGATACAGCCCGACCCGGTCGCCGGCCTGCCGGACATGCAGCTGACGGGCATTGTGCGCGAAACGCGCGCGCTCGGCGTGAACCTCGAAATGAAAAGAACGATCAGTTCGCGTGTAGGCGTCCCCGTTATAAAGATCACCGATGAGATCACCAACCGCGGCAACACGCCCGCGCCGCATATGCTCATGTACCACATGAACTTCGGCTGGCCGCTGGCGGACGAAGGTTCGCGGTTGTACTGGAACGGCGACTGGACGGCGAGGGACGAGGCCAGCAAGGCGATCTTTCATAAAGGCAACGATTTCAGGACCTGTCCCGCCCCGATGGCGGAGCATGCTGGCACGGGAGAAGCTGCCGCCTTCATAGATATTAAAGCGAAAGACGACTGGTGCGTCGCCGGTTTGCATAACCTCAGGCTGCAGCTCGCCGCTGCCGTGCGTTTCAGGAAATCGCAACTGCCCTGCTTCACCAACTGGCAGCACTGGGGCCCCGGCGAGTACGTGACCGGCCTGGAACCCTGCACGCATCCGCCGATAGGGCAGGCGGCGGCGAGGGAGAACGGTACGCTGATCTTTTTACAACCGGGCGAAACCCGCATGTACGAGCTGGAGATCGAAGTGCTGGAAGGCGCAGACATCATCAAAAAAACATTCCACGATGAATAAACAAACTAACACGACCGTAATGGAAAAAACTGGCTTAGCCGCCCGCGCCCTTGAGCAGGGCAAAGGCATCCTGCGCCTGGCGCCCACCTGGGTGCCGCGCTCTTTCTGCGTGCCCGGCCGCAGGATCAAACTGCACCCGGACGATTATTACGTACTCGGCGGCGAACGCGGCGGCATCGACGAACGCTGGCTGTCCAGCACCACGCCCGCCAAGAACGGCCCGCTTACCGGCGAGCACGAAGGGCTTAGCAAAATCGTTTTTGAAGACGGCGGAAAGACGGAGCAGTTCCTGCTCAAAGACGCGGTAGACGAACTGAAAGGCGAGCTGATCGGGAAAAGATTGTGGGACGAATACGGCTCCTGGCCCATGTATTCCAAGTTCTTCGACAACCTCGGCCCCCTGCCGCACCATATTCATCACAACGACGAAAAAGCCGCGCTCATCGGCCAGCTGGGCAAGCCGGAAGCATATT
>JBQCFV010000749.1:0-3311 GCA_051958695.1 Chitinophaga sp.
GTTGGGGCTGGCGCCTGTTTTGTGGTGCGCTTGTTCTTTTTTTTTTAAAAAATTGTAAAAAATTAAAAAAAAAAACGGCCGTACGCAATACGTACGGCCGTCTTCATTATCAAGCAATAAGTCTTATTTCACTTCAATACAATAAGTAGCGCATCTCCAAACCTCTTCAAAAGCGGTCCCGTTATGTTGGCCGCTTTGTTTCTGCGAGCCGGCCACTTCCACCATATACCTGCCGGGCCAAAGCGGCGTAAAGCTCGCCGTACCGGTGCTGTCAGTGTACAATTCCTTTCCCCAGCCATTCGGCGCGAACACCTTTACTTCCTGCCCGGCAGCGGGTTTCAGGTCCATCAGCGCCTGCAGGTTGATGCGCTCGTTCACCTTGTGCGCGGCTTTCGGCGTTACGAACACGCTCACGCCGTTCGTATTGGTTCCGGGGCTGGCTTCGCCTTTGCCTACCAGCACCGCAGCGCTGGAATGATAATCCAGGCGGCTGCCGTGATACACGTCTTTTACGATATGTTTCATCACTACCGTGTACACGCCTTCGGTGGCCGGCGTAAAGAACGCTTTGTAATGGTCGGTGCCGGGCGCGGAGGTCAGCGGGATCTCTTTTTTGTCGGGGGTAATAAGGGTGAGGGTGTATGATCTGGTGTCGGAAAACCATTTGTCCAGCGGGGAAATATCCTTATCGGCAAATTCTCCCCAGTAAACGCGCACTTCCTGCGGCTGTCCTTTTTTGCCGGTGGGGCTCGTCTCGATCCAGAGGGCGTGGGCGAACACCTGGGCGCATGCCAAGGTAAAAAAGGTTATCATCCATAATGATCTGTAAAGCATAACGATAGTTTTGTGGCCGTGAAATTATTTCCCACCGCCCGCGCGGCCTAATCAGATCGGTAATATTATTTGCGCAAAGCGGAAAAATTCATTGGCAGGCTATTTGCGCGGCAAATTGGGAATATTGCATAATTTAGTGATAATGATGTGCGTTATACCTCATACATCATGTTAAATTCGCCCTCCATGAAACGGATCCTTTATTTGCTCGTATTTATTCTGCCCGTAGCCGCCAGCGCACAAAAACTTTCGGAATCAGCCGTGGAGGACATTTCCACCAAAATGGCCGCCCAGTTCCTGAAGCTCAACGATCCCGCCCTGGTATTCGTGACCGAACAGATGAGCAGGACCGGTTCAGGCGGGCTGGAAGTGGACAAAACCATGCAGGATCTCAAAAAAGACCCTGCCGCGCTTGACGCCGCGCTTAAATTCCTCTATCAGTACAGCGACTGCAACCGGCAGACCCTCATCGCCAACCTCCGCGCGATGGACGTCAATTCCGGGAACGTTTACCCGCTGGCCACGTATATCGTGAATAAAAACAAAAACGAAAGCAAAGCCCTCGTCGAAGAAAAGACCGAGCTGTACCGCATCGGCGCCATCCCGAAACAGATCTCCGTGATGGTGGCCCCGCCTGAAAACCAGACCGTGGCTTCCGGCACGCCGCTCCAGGGCGCTCCCCCGGCCGGCGCTACCGGCGTAATGCCCGCAGCTGAAGCCGCCGCCGATACCCGCAACTGGGACGTGCGCAGCGTGTTCGCCATGGAAAAACCCGACCAGCTGCTGGAACTGTACGGTAAAGAGAACGTGGTGCTGCGCGACGTGAACGACTTCGACGGTAACGACGCCGGCAAGGCCTGGGTGGTGTACCCCGACACCCAGAATGAAATGGAAGTCATATTCTACAATGACTCCACCAAATCCGTGACCTTTGCCAGGGAACAAAGCAAATGGCGGTCGCCCTTTGGCATTAAGCCCGGCGATCCAATCGAAAAAGTGACGAAAGTAAACGGCAGAGGTTTCCGCGTGAACGGTTTTGAATGGACGAACGGCGGCACCGTGGAAAGCTGGGAAGGCGGCGCCATGGACAACAAGGGCGTTATGATCCTGTTCCGCGCCATCAACACCGGCGATCCCAAGCTGTACGACAAGTTCACCGGCGAAACAAAGTTCAGCTCCGACAATTCATCGCTGAAAAAACTGGGCGTGGTGGTCGACAAGGTGATGTTCAGAACTTACCAGTGATCATTTTCCCATCCACTTTTTAAACTCCGTTACCCGCTCGCGGCTTACGAGCGCTTCTTTGCTTTCCGAAGGTTTCAGGCCGAGTATGAGGCGGTTGCCGAAATAATCGTCGATCTTCTCGATGCTGCGGATCGATACGAAAAAGGAACGGCTGATGCGGAAGAACTGCTCGGGATCGAGCATAGTATCCAGCTCGTCCATCGTATAATCGATCACGAATTTCTGGTTGTCGAACGTTTTGAAGAAGTTCAGCCGGCCGTCGCAAAAGAAATAGGCGATGTCGCTCACGTCTACGGACACCAGCTTGCGCCCGTGCTTTACGAGGAAACGTTTGCGGTAAGCCGGCGGCTGTAATTTGCCCTGCAGCTCTTTCAGCAGGCTGTCCACATGCCGCGAATCGCCAAAGGCGGGGCTGCCGCTGTAACGGTTCCTGATCTCGCGGTATTTGTGCAGCGCGGCCTGCAGCTCGTCTTTCTGCACCGGTTTCAGCAGGTAATCGATGCTGTTCACCTTGAATGCTTTCAACGCATATTCGTCGTAGCTGGTAGTGAACACTACCGGGCTTTTTACTTCCGTCAGCTGGAAGATCTCGAAGCTCTGCCCGTCCGCCAGCTCAATGTCCATCAGGATCAGGTCCGGCTGCGGGTTGCCCTGCAGCCACTCCACCGCCCCGGCAATACTGTCCGCCGTGCCCACCACTTTGCAGGTGTTATCGACCGCCAGCAGCGTTTTCTGCAGTTTTTTCACTGCCAGCTCTTCGTCTTCCACGATAAAAATATTCATACTCAAAACATTTAAGATCCAATGTGACCGGCTATCAGGGGCAGGGTCACCACGAACCGCCCGGCTTCTTCCCGCACGTCCATGTCGTGCCGCCGCAGCAGCTTGTATTTGTCCCGTATATTCTGCAGGCCGATGCCGGTCGATTCGGCGGCCTGCTTCTTTTTTGCAAGATTGTTGCGCACTTCGAGGTAACCGTTGCCGGTGGACACGATAGATACGGACATGGGCTGCTGGCGGCTCACCACGTTGTGCTTCATCGCGTTTTCAACCAGCAATTGCAGGCTCAGCGCGGGCAGCTCGTAATAAAGGTATATAGGGTCGATCTGCACGTCCATGCTAAACCCTTCGCCATGGCGGGTTTTCAGCAGCTGATAATAGCTCTGGATAAAATTCACTTCCTTTTCCACCGTGCTCATACCATTCTCGTTAGTGCGCAGCAGGTAGCGGTA
>JBQCFV010000750.1:0-7500 GCA_051958695.1 Chitinophaga sp.
CTTGTTATAGCTGGTACCGCGTTCCGTCTGGTATTTGAGATCGAGCGTAAGCCCGGGGATTATTTTAACCGTGAAGCCTCCCTGGAGCCTGAAGTAATTCGACCAGTAGGACAGGTCGGCCTTATCCATTTCATCCAGCACGTTGAAGGTTTCGTCGTGCAGGCCGAGCGCCTTCAGCCTTTCGATCTCATAAGGGGATTTCAGCAAGGTGAACGGTGCGGAGCTGCCGTCCGCGTTCCTTAGTATCTCGTACGGCATGTTCCGGTAAAAGTCTTCCGGGCTGTTACGGAGATATTTTCCGTTGCGGATGTTGGTGGTGGCGCCTACTTCGGCATCCAGCCATTTGAACACTTTTACATTGTCGCGCAGGCCCACGTTCACGTCTTCGCTGCGGGTGCGCAATCCATAGCCGCTGTTGCCCGTATAGTTCATGAACACGTTGTACCGGTGCACCTCGTTGCCGCCGCTGGCGGAAAAGCTCTGGCGGTTTTTGATGCGGTTGCGCATGTACAGGTCTTCCAGCTGGCTTTGCCCGTCATAACCGCGCAAACGGTCCAGGATATCGTTCATTTCCGTTTCGCTGATGAAACCCTGTTCGTGATTGTACAGCGCTTCCAGCGCCTTGCTGGAGCCTGCGCGGCGGATGCCGTCATTGAAGGAAGGATGCCACATATTAAAAAGCTCTTCCTGCAGATCCACCATCTGTTTTGAATTCATGAGGTTCAGGTAACCGGCGTCCGGTTTGGCGGTGAGAAATGCGGTGCTGCTGAAGTTCACGGTCAGCTTCCCGGTGCTGCCCCGGCGGGTAGTGATGGAGATCACCCCGTTGGCGGCGCGGGTACCGTAGATGGAAGCCGCGGCCGCGTCTTTCATCACCGTTACGTTCACCACGTCCGCAGGGTTGATATAGCTAAGATCGCCTTCATAAGGAAAACCGTCCACCACGTACAGCGGGTTCTGGTTGCCATACAACGTGGACAGCCCGCGGATGGATGCGGCGCCGTTCTGCATAAAAAGCCCCGGCACCGTGCCTTCCAGCCGGTCCATGATATTCGTTTCCATCCTGGCGCCCAGCACTTTTTCGTCGATCACGCCAAACGAGCCCGTTACCCGTTCTTTTGGAAGGGACTGGTAACCCGTGTTCACCGTAACGTTCAGCTCCGCCAGCGTGGAAGCGCTCGCGGACAGTGAGATCATGCCTGCGTTGCCGGATTCCAGCATCGCGGCCGTAATGTATATCTCTTTTGTTTTAAACCCTAAAAAGCTGATGCGGAGCGTGCTGCCCGCGGTAACGGAAAGGGTGAAGCGGCCTTCCGTATCGGTAATCGCCGATTGGCGGGTGCCCGCCACCAGCACCGTAGCGCCGATGAGCGGCAGGCCCGTGCTGTCCGTTACGCGGCCCGTTACCGGCGACGTCTTTTCCTCTACCGCTTCATTTCCCGCTGCAGGTGCAGGTTTGCTGAACAACAAAATAGTCTTGTCCGCAATTTTATAATTGAACGGCTGGTCTCTCATCACCAGGTCGAGAAAACTGGCCAGCGGCATATTCTCAACGGAAACCGATACCGGCCCTGCTTTTTGCAGAAGGTCGGATTTGCCCCATACCACAAAACCCGTTTGTTTTTTGATGGCGGCAAAAAGCTTTTTCATCGGCACATCCTTCCCGGAGAAAGTGATGGACTGCGAAAACGAGCTGGCTGAAACATGTAAACAAATGGCAAGAAGGAGAAAGCTGGTAAATCTCATAAACCAGATAATTTTGGTTGGGAGCCGGCACGGCAATTTCCAACGGCTCCAAAAAGCAGTTTTTTGCATAGATTTGCAACGTTTGGTTGTTAAAAATGGAGGTCTCGAAACCCGTTTTTTGATCAACCGGCAATTATTGCCGGAGGTGTTAGCGCACTTCCGGTTTTTTGTTTTTGCCGGTTGACCGGTTTGCTTAGTTGATTTATGATCTCACGTATAATGTTCGTTTTAAGGCATCACCACCAGCCTGCGGCCTTCTTCCAGGCGGAAATGCACGTCTGACCTTTCCAGGCCGGTCAATACGTCGGAGAGCTTCAGCGTTCTGCTCATTTCCCCGAAAAACCGCACGTCCGGCACATTGCCTTCATACACCACATCCAGGTCGTACCAGCGTTCGAGCTGGCGCATCATTTCCCGCAGGCCCACCCCTTCAAAATTGAACAGGCCGTTCTTCCAGGCCAGCGCTTTCTCCACATTCGCATCGCGCGTCACTTCCATGCCCGCATCGCCTGCCTGCAATTGCTCGCCCGGCTTCAGCACCATTCCGCCGCCGGTTTTACCCGTCAGCGATATCCTGACCGCCCCGTTCACAAGCGTGGTATAACTATGCGCTTCATTCGTATAGGCGTTTATGTTAAACGCGGTACCCAGTACTGCAATATCTATTTTCCCCGGCACCTTTACCCTGAAAGGCTGTTCCGCATTTTTCGCCACTTCAAAATAGGCTTCCCCGGAAAACTCCACCACCCTGTCTTTCCCGTTAAATGCCACGGGGAAGCGCAGCGAGCTGGCGGCATTGAGCCATACTTTCGTGCCGTCCGGCAGCACTATCCTGAACTGCCGGCCGTTGGAAGTGGTGAGGGTATTGTATTTCATTTCGCCGGCAGCGGCAGCATCGGGCGTGTATTGCAGGCCGTTATTCTTCAGCGCCACCGTGGTGCCGCTCTGATGCGTAAGAATGCCGTTGCCCGTACTGTCCAGCACCATTTCCGAACCGTCGGCCAGCGTAAGAACAGCGCCGTTCTTCCCGGGCTCCGCGTCAGGCGGCTGGTGTGCCGCAACTACAGCGGGTGTTGGCTGGCGCTGATGGTTGATGTACCAAACGCCTGCGCCCGCCAGCAGTACCACTGCGGCCGCCCACCCCCAGCGGTGCAGGAAATGCACGCGCGGCGCCGGTTTTCTGGCGGCCGGATCGCCGGAGAGCTTGTCCGAGCCCAATATCTGGTCCGCCACCTGCATCCAGTGTTGCTGATCGAAAGCCGGTTGCGGCTGCGCACCATGTTCTTCCAGCCAGCTTTCCGCCTCGTCGACGGAATTGCCGGGCTCGTCCCGGCCGATCAGGGCGGTCAGCTCGTTCAGCTCTTCCTCGGTGGCGGTATGCGCTGCCAGGCGCTCCAGTAAATATGTCAGTCGGGCGTTCTGTTCCATGTAGGACGGTAATACAGGTAAATGAAGACTTTTTATGCCCCCCTATCTATACCAGACAACCGGGCGGGCGGATGGTACCGAAAAAAAACAAAGATTTTTTCCCGGGGGATGTTCGATCAGATGAAAATTTCTATCAAAACCGCCAGCAGCAGCGGGTACCCGGCATTTTGCAGGGACGCGCGGATATTTTTCAGGGCCATCACCATCAGGTTCTTTACGGTGCTCACGGCCAGGTCCAAATGCTGGGCTATTTCGCTGATGCTAAGCGCCTGCTCGCGGCTCAGGCGGTAGATCTGCCGCTGTTTTTCGGGAAGCTGGCGCACGGCTTCGTTCACCAGCCCCAGCAGCTGCCGGAACTCGATGGTTTCCGACACGGGCAGGGTTTTGATGCCGTTTTTCTCATGCTCAACGGCGTCCATTACTTTATCGCGGATGGATTGACGGCGCACGTGGTTCACCGCCAGGAAAAAGCAGATCTTTTTGATCCAGGCGGCCGGTTGGGCGACTTCGGCAAGCTGGTCGCGGGCTATCCATATTTTGAGAAAGGTATCCTGCACCAGGTCGTCCGCCACCGCCGCCGATCCCGTGATACGCGCCGCCATTGCCTGCAGCCGCGGGGCGTATAGCTCGAAAAGCTTCCTGAAAGCGGATTCATCGCCGGCAGCGATCCGTTTGTACAGGTCAGTCGTATCAATAAAATGACCGTCGTTCAATGAAACGATATTAATAATGAATGTGTTTCGCTATTGAATGGTGAAAACTAATGGTATGAAAAGGATATTGGCTGAACTTTCCCCGAACCAGGAACGAATTTCGTCAAATTATGCGGGATATGCAAAGGAGGCTTACGCACCCGCTTCTCTTTTCCGTTAACCCAAACCCTCCATTCATTAAAACACGCACCCACGCCCGGCACCCGCGCCGCATCTTTGCGGGCATAAAACCTCAAAAAACTGAATACAATGAAAACTTTACTCAAACACACCGGCATTACCCTGGGAATCGCAGCCACCCTGCTCGTATCATGCGACAAGACCGACGACTTTGTAAACAAAGGTTTTGACGTTGATCTCTTTTCAAAGAACCTCAAAGAACGTTTCGACGGCAAGACCGTCGGCTTTTCATTCGCCATTGCGCAAAACGGGAAGATCGTGCGGTACGACAAAGGCGGCCTGGCGAGAAAGGCCATCGACATGCCTGAAACCGATTATCTCGTCACTACGCGGCAGGCGACCGGCAGCTGCACCAAAACCCTTTCCGCGCTGGCGATATTAAGGGCGCTGGAAGCAAAAGGTTTGAACGAGGACGTGTATGTAGCCGACCTGCTACCGCCTACCTGGCCCATGCCCCAGGTCAACAGGAAGATCAAAATTTCCCATCTGCTCGCGCACAAATCCGGCCTCAAATTCTACGGTAACAGCTACGCTGATCTGCAAAAGACGATGGTAACCGCCACCACCGGTTTTGGCGACGAGCAGAAGTACTACGCTTACAACAACGTGAACTTCCTGTTGTGCCGTTTGCTGATCCCTTATGTCGCCATTGGGAAAAATGCATTCCCAGCGAACAGCCCCGAAGCCGCTGACGAGGCGCTGTCGCAGGCATACCGCACTTACATCCGCGAAGAGATCTTCAAAACTTCCGGCTTGCCGAACTGGGACAAGATCGATATCGGCCCGTGGAACGATGCAGGCACGATCACGCCGAAAAACCCCGACCGGCAGATGACGCTGTACTACAATTATTCCCTGCCCGATCTGAACGGCATGATGAAATACACCACCTACCTGGGTTCCGGCGCGGGCGGATGGTACATGAACACGCCTGAAATGGCGCAGGTGCTGCTGACGGCGGAAAAAGGAAAACTTGTGTCGGCGCAAATGCTGCAGCGCATGAAAAGCAAACTGATGGGATTTGACAACAAAAAAACAGGCAAGCACGGCGAGTATTTCTGGAAGAACGGCGTGTGGGCGGACGATCAGGGCCGCGGCATCTTCACCGTTATCATGCATTTCCCGAACAACGTGCAGGTGGCCTGGCATACCAATGGCCGGAAAACGAATATCGGCGACCCGATGGAAGCGATCAAGACCGCATACGACAAAGCATGGAGATAAAACCATGACCGGATACCCGCTGGCAGCCGCCGTTCTACAACGAACGGCGGCATTTTTTTTGCTTTGCGTCCTTACTACGCGAACGGGATCGTATTTGTTATCACACTTATTATTTGTAAATTTTATCTGCAAATGAATATTTTTGTTATTGCCAAAACGCGCCGGGTATGCATGAACTTACCAATGAAGAGATGCTGAGTTTGATGCGGCAAGGCAACGAGGCTGCATTTGAAGAACTCTATAACCGTTACTGGAAAAAACTGTACAACGCCATTTACAGCAGAACAAGATCTGCCGAATGGTCGGAAGGCATCGTGCAGGACTTTTTCACCAGCCTATGGCTCAAACGGGAAAAGCTGGAGATCAGCGCTTCCTTTGAGGCGTATGCGTTTACCGCAGTGCGTTACCATCTTTTTCATTACATACAGAAAGAGGTGAACCGGAAAAAATACAGCGATTCCCTCCGGGCGCTGCCGGTGCAGCATCCCAATTCCACCGAGGAAGCGGTGCTGCTCAGCGATCTGAACGACAGGCTGTCCAAAGCGGTGACGCAATTGCCGGAAAAATGCCGCTCCGTATTCGAGCTGAGCCGCCGCGAACATAAAACCAACCGGGAAATCGCCGAAGAGCTGGGCATTTCCGAAAAGACCGTCGAAAATCACCTCACCCGCGCGCTTAAGGTTCTCCGTCTCAGCCTGAAAGAAATTTTCCTGTTCCTGTACGAAGTCTTCTCTGCCATTCTGTTCCGTCCCGGAAATTTTTTCTCCTGATTGGTAGAATTGGCGTTATACCTGTTATGGCTTTCTTTATTATTCTGTTCTGTCTCAAAAAAAAATTCCTCCCGCTTGGGAATATTAGCATTTCACCTGTACTAAGTCTTCTCTGCCATTCCGTTCCGTCCCGGAAAAAAATTTTTTCCTCCCGCTTGGGGGGTGTGCCCGTTTCAACGGACATACTCTCTAAATACCACCATCTGACAATGAAAAGCGATATACCGCATAGGCTTATAGAAAAATATCTCAGCCGGTCGTGCACCCCTGAAGAAGAGCAGGCACTGTACGAATGGTACGACGCGCTGGCGTCCGGCGAAGACATGGACGAGGCGCTGCCCCTTTCCAGCCAGCAGGCGCTGAAAGAAAGGATGAGGAACAGGATCAGGGTGAACATTGCCGAAGCGGAGCATCGCGCGGGCAAACGCCGTGCGGTCGTGCGGCGGATCGCGTACCTGGCTTCCGGCGCCGCGGCCATGCTCGTGCTGGTTTTCGGCATCCGGTCCCTGCAGCGGCAAACGCCCGGCAATACGGGCAGCGGCATCCGGGGAGAGATCGCGGTGTCCAACACCACCGGCGGCATACACAAACAGTTATTGCCAGACAGCAGCGTGGTATGGCTCAACCCCGACAGCAAGCTGGAATATTCGCAGCAGTTCAGCGGAGACAACCGGCAGGTGCGGCTTACGGGCGAGGCCTTTTTCCAGGTGCGGGAAGATGCGCGGAGGCCGTTCATCATTTACAGCAACGGCATCGTCACCAAAGTGCTCGGCACCAGCTTCCGCATCCGTTCGTTCGGCGAAACGTCCACCGAAGTGGCCGTGGCCACGGGCAAAGTATCGGTAACGATAGAGGGCAAAAAACGCTCGGAAAGAGTGCTGCTGCCTGACCAGCATATTACCTATGAGCCGGGAGACCAGCAGCTGAACGTGGAATCGTCCACGGCAGCGTCTATGCACATCTGGAAAAAAGCCGGCCTTTCATTCAGCAACACGCCGGTGCGCGAGGTCATTAAAAAGCTCAACGCACAATTCGGCGTGCAGATCATCCTCAAAGACGAATCAACCGCAAGCTATTCGCTCAACGCGGATTTCACAAACCAAAATCTTCCCGATATTCTGGAGATGCTGCAAACGTCCCTGAATATCACCTACGAACTGAAAGGCGATAAAATTATCTTCTCCAAAAAATAAAGTACCGTGATAACGTAACAAACAACCAAAAAAAAAGCGGCCTGAAAGTGGGCGAACACTTCCAGACCGTTACTGGCAACCTCCCTGAACTAACACGTAGCATGTGAAGGGGATTGCTTTGTCTCAGATTTTATCAAAATGAAACATTCCAAGTTATGAAATTTAATTTGCAAAATCGCGTCAACTGGTGCAAAATCATGAGAATTACCTTCAGCCAGCTATTGATAGCGTTCACCTTTACCAGCA
>JBQCFV010000751.1:0-2021 GCA_051958695.1 Chitinophaga sp.
CGGGAAAAGCGGCGGCGGCGCCGAATATCGATGACCACTTCAAAAAATTTCTTCTCTTCATTACAGGTACCATTTTTTATAACGCAGCAACCCTTCGAGGAAATAATAATCCGCGTAAGTAAGCGGCACGTCCACTTCGGAATTTGCAAGATAGCTCCCGACGCTGTTCTTCAGGATAAAACCGCCGTTCTCGCCCAGCTTCGCGCGGTATGCGTCAGAAGAAAGCGAGCGCAGCATCACGGCCGCAGCGTCTACGTAAGTGGCGCGTTCCGATCTTTTCACGTACTGCCCCAGCTCCAGCAGCGCGGAAGCGGCGATAGCGCCGGCGGAAGCGTCGCGGGAAGTGGGTATTTGCGGAGCGTTGTAATCCCAGTACGGGATCTTGTCATCCGGCATGTTGGGATGGTTGAGAATAAAGTTGGCGATGTTTTTTGCCTGCTCCAGATATGTTTTGTCTTTGGTAAAACGGTACATCATGGTAAAACCATACAGCCCCCAGGCCTGTCCGCGGCTCCAGGCGGAGGTATCGTGCGCGCCCTGCCCGTTCACCTTTTTGATGATCTCCCCGTTGTCAAGATTATAATCCACGATATGGAAAGTGCTATGATCGGAACGGTAGTGGTTTTTGAGCGTCGTGTTCGCGTGCGTAACGGCGATCTCTTTAAATCGGCTGCTGCCGCCCTGCTGGGAAACCCAAAGCAATTGCTCGAGGTTCATCATGTTATCGATAATAACCGGACAGTTGAGCCTTTTGCTTTTGTTCCACGACTGGATGGAATGGATGGACGGCCGGTAACGCGTGATCTGGTAAACGGCCGCCGTATCGATCACGTCTTTATATTTTTTATCGCCGGTAATGCGGTAGGCGTTGCCAAAGCTGCAATAGATCATGAACCCGATGTCGTGGTTGCCCGTGTACCTTTTTTCTTTTTCAAGGATGGCGAGCCTTTTTTCCGCTTCCGCCTTTACGCCGGCGTCTTTGGTGTACTCGTACAGGTACCATAGGGTGCCGGGATAAAAGCCGCTGCACCACCATTCGGTATTGGAAGTAACGGAACGGCCGTTGGCGAAGGAACGGGGCATGCGGTCCGCCGGCGTGCTGTCTTTCAGCACCTGGTACTGTTTTACGGCAAAGCGCATGTTTTCGTCGATGAGCGACGCCATTTGTTTTTTCGACGCCGATTGCGCAGTGGAAAGGAGGGGCAGTAACAACGCGAGGAGGACTGCCGAAGTCAATTTTTCAAGAGTGGATCTCATGATTCCGGTTTTTTGGCTGTAAACGTGATAGGTAATGCAAACGTTTGCATAAAAATAATAAACGAGGGGGAATATCCAAGGAAATTTTTAATCTTGCAGCCATGCGCACAATGTTAATGATCGTATTCGTCCTGGGCAGCGTTGTGGCCGGGGCGCAAACCTATACCGGGAAAGTAACGGCGGTAAAAGACGGGGATACCATCGAGATGCTGGTAAATGGGAAACCGCTCAGGATAAGGCTTTACGGGATAGACTGCCCGGAAAAGGGGCAGCCCTTCGGCGAAAAGGCGCGGCAGTATACCGCCTTCCTTTGTTTTGGCAAAGTGGTGAAAGCCAGGAAAGAAGACCTTGACCGGTACGGCCGCACCGTAGCGGAGGTATCCCTCCCGGACGGATCGAGCCTGAACATGCAGCTGGTGCAGGCGGGTTACGCCTGGCAGTACACGTTCTACAGCAAAAGCGTTGACATGACGCAGGCGCAGACAGCCGCCAAATCGGCCCGCAGGGGCCTTTGGAAGGACGAGCATCCCGTCGAGCCATGGGAATGGCGCAAGCAGCATAGAAGGGCGGCAAAACGATAAAAAAATACAAAAAACGATATCATGGAAAATCCCCGACACACCGTAACGCTGCGTTTCCTCGCAGAGCCCTCCGACGTGAATTTCGGCGGCAAAGTACATGGCGGAGCCGTTATGAAATGGATAGACCAGGCGGGGTTCACCTGCGCGGCCAACTGGAGCGGGCAATATTGCGTAACGGTATAT
>JBQCFV010000752.1:0-6748 GCA_051958695.1 Chitinophaga sp.
GGGCTGGGTATTATCATAGCGGGAATTTTCCTGCCGATCATCAGCGGCGTGTTCCTCTTTATTTTCGCCGCAGGTGCGCTGGCCGCGCTGCCATATATTTATTCTTACCGGTTATTTTATAAAACGCATGGATAGCGGCAAGCCTGTCCTGCAAACAGAAAGCAGTAACGGTACGCGCCGTTCCTGCTTTTTTTTATAAGCTGCCATAACCGGAAAGCGCGATCAGCTGCCGCACGTCGCGGATAATGATCTTCCGGCCGCTTGTATCCAGTATGCCCGCCGTTTTTAATTATTTGAGGAAACGCACTACGTTTTCCGTGCCGCTGCCCACCCTATTGGCCAGATCGCTGCGAGATACGTTGATCTCTACCGCCCCGTCGCCCGAATGCGCATCCGGCTTGAACTTTTCCCGCAGCACGATCAACGCGATCGCGAGGCGCTCTCTCACCGATTTTTGCGCGAATACCGAAATGCTGTTCACCAGCACGGTAAATTCATGGCTCAGCGACCGCAGCAGCAGCCGGGAAAGACTCGGCGAACGGTCCAGCACCTGCAGGAAATCTTCCTTCGGTATCAGTCCTGCCATGCTTTCTTCCAGCGCCGCGGCCGAATCCGGGTAACGTTCGCTGGAAAGGATGGCATGATAGCCCAGCAGCTCGCCTGGATTGGCTACATAAATGATCTGCTCTTTCCCTTTCCCGTTCATATGGTACTTCTTCACTTTTCCCTGCATCACCACGTAAAGCCCCTGCGGAACGGTGCCCTGGCGGAACAGCACTTCCCCTTTTTTTAACGGCAGCTCCGTCATGTTGGCATACAGGAACGCGCGTTCTTCCTGCGGAAGATTGTTTAAGATGGATCGGGTGGAGAAATTCCATTTATCGATGGGAAACAGGCCGTTAAGACTCATATCAGGTTGCGTTTCGTAGAAGGAAGAAATTGACAATTATCAATTTTGCGGTTGATAATTGGCTGAACTAGTGACCGGTATGTAAAGTTAGCTTTGCTGCATGAAAATATCAACGGTGTCCCGCCCGCGGATACATTTCACTACGGAGCATGCATGGATCGATTTTAACGGTACGGTAGGATTTGTAGGCGTTTCCGCGTTCGGGCTTTGCGGGGTGGAAAAGATCGACGGCATCCGCTGGCGCCCGCCGGCCGGTATGGTGGAAGCCGGTACCCTGATAGCGGAAGTGATGGCTGGCGAACGGGTGATACCGGTGCATTCGCCGGTAAAAGGCCGGTTCCTGGGGAAAAATCCCAAGCTGGGGGAGTGCTGCAGCGTGGTGATCGAAAGCCCCGAAGACAAAGGCTGGCTTTTCCTGATGGCGCCTTCCGTATTTGGCAGGAAAGACGAAGGTCTGCTGAAGCCCGAAGATTACCGCAAACTGATCCGCATAAAAAATTGATGAATATAAAAACGGAACGTCCCGTAATGCATACAGCCTGTTTTAGGAACGACGCCAGCTTCGACTGGTTATATCCTGAGAATATACAAAAGTTATCCCGCCGTCACTGGACGCCGCTGAGCGTCGCCAAAAAGGCGGCGCATTTCCTGGCCGATGCGCCCGGCAAAAAGATACTCGATGTCGGCAGCGGCGTCGGGAAGTTCTGCATCATCGGCGCCAATTTTTTTCCCGACTGTTACTTCTGCGGCGTGGAGCAGCGCCGCGAGCTGTTCGATCACGCCCATGCCGCAAAAACGCTGGCCTGCGTGCCCAATGCGGATTTTATCCACGGGAATTTCACGCAGATAGAAATGGGTGAGTACGACAATTTTTATTTCTATAATTCCTTCTTCGAAAACATCGACCAGGAAGGAAGGATAGACGATCAGCTGGAATATTCCGTCAGTCTTTACATCTACTATTCACGATACCTGTTCAGAGCCCTGAACGCCCGCCCGCCCGGCACCCGGCTGGTCACTTTCCATAGCCTGGAAGAAGAAGTGCCGCCGGATTACAAGCTGGTAGACGCTTCGCCGGACATGTTGCTGAAGATGTGGATCAAATGGTGAAAACAAGCTGCATGGTATGTTCGTTCCCGCGCTTTTCCGTTCGTTAAAAGATTATTCCCGCGCACAATTCGGCAAAGACCTGCTGGCCGGCGTGATCGTGGGTATCGTGGCTTTTCCGCTGGCCATCGCATTTGCCATCGCCTCCGGCGTATCGCCCGAGAAAGGTATTTATACCGCCGTGGTGGCGGGTTTTGTCATTGCCGCCTTTGGCGGCAGCAAAGTGCAGATCGGCGGGCCTACCGGCGCGTTCATCATCCTGGTATACAGCGTCGTGCAGTCGCAGGGCGTTGCCGGGCTGATGATCGCTACTTTTATCGCCGGCATCCTGCTGATGGCATTGGGTTTTTCGCGGCTGGGCGGCGTGATCAAATACATTCCGCATTCGCTGATCACCGGTTTTACTTCCGGCATCGCCGTCATCATTTTTTCCTCGCAGGTGAAAGATCTGCTTGGCCTGCGCATGGGCGCGGTGCCGGTGGATTTTGTTGAAAAGTGGCGGGAATATTTCCTTCATTTATCCGGCGTCAATTGGTACGCATTGGGCATTGCGCTGTTCACCGTTCTTACGATAATTTATCTTCCCCGTTTTACGCGCCGCGTTCCCGGGCCGCTGGCGGCCATCCTGCTGGCTACGCTTATTGTGCAGTATTTTGGATTGCCGGTTGAAACCATCGGCAGCAGGTACGGCAGCATCGCGGTGGCGCTGCCCTCGTTTTCCTGGCCGGAAGCGGATTGGGCGACCATCAAACGCGCCATGCAGCCCGGCATCGCCATCGCGTTGCTGGGCGGCATAGAATCGCTGCTATCCGCCGTGGTAGCCGATGGCATGACGGGTGGGAAACACAACAGCAATATGGAGCTCGTGGCGCAGGGCGGCGCGAATATCGCCTCGTCGCTTACCGGCGGCATACCCGCTACCGGCGCCATCGCGCGCACGGCGGTGAATATCCGGAGCGGGGGACGTACGCCCGTGGCCGGTATTACGCATTCGGTCGTGCTGCTGGTAATGCTGTTGGTGGTCGGTAAATGGGCCACGCTGATCCCGATGAGCTGTCTTGCCGGTATCCTGGCCGTGGTGGCCTACAACATGGCGGAAATGGAAGCCTTCAGGAACATTGTCCGCAGCGGCGGCGGCGACGTGGCCGTGCTGCTGGTCACTTTTTTTCTCACCGTCATTTTTGATATCACCGTTGCGATCGAAGGTGGAATGGTGCTGGCCGCCTTTATGTTCATCCGGAAAATGGCGCGGAGCAGTTATGTAAAAAATATGCTGCCGGAGGGGAATGGCGATGGGAGCGGTGCGCAGCCGGTGCTGCCGCAGGGGGTGGAAGTGTTTGAGCTGAACGGGCCGCTGTTTTTTGGCGCCGCTTACAAGTTCAGGGATGCCATTGCGCTGACCGGCCGTACGCCGCGCGTGCTGATCCTCAAAATGCGCAATGTGCCGATGATAGATGTTACCGGTTTGCAGGTGGTGAACGATCTGCTGCGTACGTGCGGGCGTAATCATATCCGGCTGATCGTAGCCGGATTGCAGCCCGGCGTGCGGGAGGAATTCAGGAAAAGCAGGCTGCTGTTCAGGATAGGGAAAAGATATGTGGCGCCCGATCTGCAGGCAGCCGTCCGTATTGCGTCGGAAGTGAGCAAACAAAAGGAGGATAACGGCTGAGCAGCGGTTATCCTCCCGGAATATCATTATTTCATTCTGATCAGAAAGAAGGAAACAGCGCCCTGCCTACGGCTTCGCGGCCGGGCCAGGGAATAGCGGCGAGGAGGATGACCAGCGCCAGCAGGAAAAAGATCAATGCTGTTTTATGTTTTTTGCCGTCGTCCGACAGTTTTTTGATCTTGCTGCGGCCGATGTGCACCAGCGCGATGGCTACGATCGCCATGAGCGTATGCTCGACGGTAAAGAAACGCAGGCCTGCATTTTTCATGGCGGCGCCCATATCGGCCAGGGAAGCCTTGATGAGCGGGCTGACGAAGAAAAGGATCAGGCCGAGCAGGAACTGGATATCGAGGAAGATCATAAAAAACAGACCGGCCTTTGTATCGGCGGACGTATACGGTTTTTTGCCGCTAACGCCCATGAGGGCACGAAGTACGGCCCATATCCCGAACAGGAGTATCAGCCATCTGACGATGGAGTGGATACCTAAGATAGTTTCATGCATAGTTAATTGAGTTTGTCCGCACAAAAATAAGCGGATATATGAAGAATAATTTGGTAAATACAAAAAATAATTGCTAATTTTGTTAGCATTGTTGTACTAAATTATTTAGGGATGTCTACTGTTTGCCGAAATCTGAAATACCTGCGCAAGCAAAAGGGCTGGACGCAGCAGGAATTTGCCGACCGTCTTAATATGAAAAGGTCCTTGCTGGGCGCATATGAAGAAGAGCGCGCAGAGCCTCGCACGGAAGTATTGGAACAGGTCAGCGACATGTTCCGCGTATCGATCGACGATCTGCTCCGCCGCGATCTCAGTTCCCAGAAAGAAAGTTTCCTCGAACGCCGCCGCCAGCAGAAGCTGGGCAGCAATGCCCGTCAGAACGTGGTATTTGTTCCGGTAAAAGCTGCCGCCGGTTATCTTGCCGGTTTTAATGATGATGAATTTATCGAAGAGCTGAACACCTTTACCCTCCCCATGTTGGGCGCAGGCAGCTACCGCGCGTTTGAGATCGCGGGAGATTCCATGTTGCCCACGCCTTCAGGGTCCGTAGTGGTCTGTCATAAGGTGGAAGGCTGGGAGGATATCCGGAATAATGAAGCTTACGTTGTGGTAACGAACCGCGAAGGCATCGTTTATAAACGCGTCGTAAAAAGCAACCGCTCCAAAAGCAAAGTAACGCTGGTATCCGACAACCCTCAATACGATCCCTACGCTGTAAATATGGACGAAGTGCTGGAGATCTGGCAGGCAGACGCCGTGATCCAGAAAATGGGCCAGCAGCACCGCATGAGCGTAAATCACCTGGCCGGCATGGTGAATCAATTGCAGGAACAGGTGAGTATGTTGAAGAAGCAGATGAAGAATTGAGTTGGGGAATAAAGAAATCAATTAAATATCCCGTTAAGATTTTGACATGGAAGAATGCATCCTCATGTCATATGCAAGGGAACCTTATCCTTGTTCGTACCCCATGTTAACCATTAGGGACCGTCTCAAATTGCTTGAGGCGGTTTCTTTTTGAGGTACTTAAATTATGATCGGACAGCGATATTTTAATGAGATAAAGAGAAGTATTCGTATTCAATATACAATCAAACAGCAGGAGGTAGAGCCACTACTCTGTAATTCAAATAGTTATTATTTATTAATGTAAATATTCATAGCTATGACTTTATTCAATATGCCTGAAGCGACATGGATTCCGTCGTTATGTACCATTGTAGTGGCGGTTGCTACTATTGCTAGTAATATCATAACTAAAAACCGTATTGAGAGGAGAAATGACAAGATTCTTTCCAAAATAAATACTACGAATCAGCATGGTTTGCACCTTAAGAAATTGGAGACGGAAGCGGTAATAAGTTAT
This sequence comes from Chitinophaga sp., assembly GCA_051958695.1. Lineage (GTDB taxonomy): Bacteria > Bacteroidota > Bacteroidia > Chitinophagales > Chitinophagaceae > Chitinophaga. The sequence goes on from JBQCFV010000752.1 coordinate 5,558, forward strand.
AGTTCTGCTGCAAGTGAGTTTATTGATTTTTTATACTCAATTGAGATGTCAGAGTACAATGAAAAAAACTATAGTGAACTTATTGATACAAGAAAAAATATGAAGTCTTTGGATAAAAATTTAAACACTGCATATTTTCATTTGCAGTTATTTTTTGATGATGAAGATTCAAAGAAGTTAATGAATGACTTCGACGTTCAAATTATTGGATTTACAGATACTATAGAACGCTCGATTGCAGAATTGATAACACGCTATTCAAAACTGTCAGAATTGATTGAAATGAAAGAACGATCACCAAATCTCGCTTATTCGCAAATGATTGATGAGACTAAAAAGGATATTAATAAGCAGGTGTCTTCCACTAATGATATTTTGGATGAAAAAGTCAAATCACTTGTAAATAGTAGAAATACATTTACTAAGCATGCTATAAATAGAATTCGGAGTATTTGAATTAAAATGTTGTTTGTATGTGTTTGCAAGGTCAGTTGGCCGAAAATCAATGTTACTCGACATAGCGGAGATTTCCTTTTCTTTTGGTCCCTGAGAACTGAAGCGAGCAACGGCGAAACAGTATTCCAACGCAGCATACCCGATTAATTTCCGAAACTTTTTAATACACGGGCTATCGTCTCCGGCCCATAAAACCTGCGAAGCTCTTCTTTTTCCCGTTCATTTCCCCTCTCAAAAACCCTTTTGATGACCGCTTTCTTTTGAACGGCCCAGTCGATGTTTTCAATGCGGGTATCCCAAAAAGTAGCCTTCCGGAATTTTTTCAGATCGGGATGGGGCTGGCCGCTTTCTTTTTTCTTGATTTCCCTGATCTCGTAATAGGTCTGCAGAATCATCAAAAAACCTTCTTCAATGTTGAGCGCATGCTCGATCCTTAAAGCAAGGGACGTGTTCATGTCCCGCTTGCCCTTGGTGATTGCGCCTATCGTCTGAGGATATTCACCGATGGAAATTGCAAAACGGCCCTTAGGAAGACTTCTTCTCTGAAGTTCCTTTTCCAGGAACAAACCCGGATGTATTCCCTTTAATGCATTGATTTCCCGAAGATTCATGTTACAAATATAAGCAAATATTAGTAAACATAGTTCGATAAACAAAAACGTTTACCTCATATATTTTCACACCTTAAATATCCTCCTCTCCGCAATCACATACACCGTCGACGACACCTCCGGC
>JBQCFV010000753.1:0-2414 GCA_051958695.1 Chitinophaga sp.
CGAACGATCTGCAAATAAAAGTTATTTCCCCGAGAAGGGGCCATCACATTAAACCTGAATAAGATATTTATGAGCCTTGAACAATTGCAGCTGGACCCGTATCTTTTGGCGCAAATGTACAACCAGCCTATCATCCCGGAGGCGCAGCAGGCAGCCCCCGTTGTGGAGAAAGCCGTGCCCAAAGTGAAATATTTAGGCGAAAATCAAAAAAACATCCTGCTGCTGATACAAAATGAAAGCGAAGCATACTTAAACGAGGAATTATTCAATCTCCTCACCAATATTTTGAATGCTTGCAAACTCGGGATGCAGGATGTTGCATTAGTGAACGCGGCAACTTATCCAGGTGTTACGCTCGCCGATTACAAATCGGCGATACCGGTGCGCCAGTGTATTATTTTCGCGGTACCGCCCGCCGGTATTGGGCTTCCGCCGGTACAAACCTACCAGTTGGAAACGCACGAACAGCTGCCCGTGCTTTATTCGGACGCCCTGCAACTGATTGCAACAGACAAGGCACTGAAAGGCCGCCTCTGGATGGGACTAAAACAATTATTCGGCATTTAATCTTCAACATGACATTCGTATTCGCTACCAACAACAACAACAAAGTAAAAGAGATCCGCTCGATGCTCGGCAACGAGTTTTCCATCATCACCCTGCAGGAAGCGGGCATTGACATAGACATTCCCGAGCCGCACGACACGCTCGAAGCCAACGCCCGGGAAAAATCCACCGTTATTTTTAACATGACGGGCAAAAATTCCTTTTCAGAAGATACCGGTCTTGAGATCGACGCATTGAACGGGGAACCCGGCGTATTGTCCGCCCGGTATGCAGGCGAACAGAAAAGCGCCGCCGACAATATCGAAAAGGTATTGCGGCTGATGAAAGATAAACCCGCACGCAGCGCGCGTTTCCGTACCGTCATCTCCCTCATCCTCGAGGGGCGCGAGCACCAGTTCGAAGGCGTGGCCGAAGGCGTTATTTTGCAGGATAAAAAAGGCGGGGAAGGATTTGGCTACGATCCCATCTTCCAGCCGGAAGGCAGCCAGAAAAGCTTTGCGGAAATGGAGCTGGCTGAAAAGAATCAATATAGCCACCGGGCAAAGGCTTTCAAAAAACTGATCACCTTTTTACAGGAGCGGCATGGCAAGAGTTAAAATAGACATGCCGGATGCTTTCGGTTTTCGTACGGACGTTCCCGTGCGTATTACGGACATCAATTACGGCGGGCACCTGGGCAACGACGCCATTGTGTCTATCCTGCATGAATCGAGGATGCGGTACCTTGCGTCCCTGGGCTGCACGGAGCTGGCATTTTTTGGCGTGGCGCTGATCATGAGCGACCTGGCGGTAACGTACAAGGGTGAAGGTTTTTATGGGGACACGCTCCGCGTGGAAGTAGCGGCCGGCGACCTCAGCAGCGCGGGTTTCGACCTGTATTACCGCCTCAGCACCGAAAGGGACGGGAAAACAATGGTGGTGGCGGAAGCCAAAACCGGGATGGTATGTTTCGATTACGGCGCCCGCAAAGTGGCGCGCCTGCCCGGTGATTTCAAACAACAAATCAGCAACACAACAGCATGAGCGATATCACAACAATCATTACCCACCGCCGCACGGTAAAACCGACCGGCATGAACGGCAAAAAGGTGGACGACGAAACCGTTAAGGAATTATTGCAGCTGGCGGACTGGGCGCCTACTCACGGCCTCACCGAGCCCTGGTATTTCGTAGTGTACAGCGGCGAAAAGGTGAAGGAATTTTGCGCAGCGCACGCGGAGCTTTACAAAACCTACACGCCGCAGGCGCAATTCATTCCTGGCAATTATGAAAAGCTGAGAACGCAGGGCGACCTGGCCAGCCATGTGATCGCCATCTGCATGAAACGCGGCTCCAACCCCAAGATCCCGGAGATCGAAGAGATCGCGGCGGTGGCCTGCGCCGTGGAAAACATCTGGCTGGCGGCTACGGCCAAACAGCTGGCGGCGTACTGGGGCACCGGCGGCATGACATACCACCCGGCCATGCAGGATTTCCTCGGCCTGCGCGACGAAGACAAAGTGCTGGGCTTTATGTACCTCGGCTATACGGACGAGGGTCCACCCACCCGCCCGCGCGTGAAGCCGATTGTAGATAAAGTGAAGTGGATGTAATTATTTTTACTGGAGCTGGTACGTTCTTGCCAGATCATGGAAAGAGCGTACCTGTTCTTCTTCCCATTGCCTGTCTTTCCCCGTTTCCTGCGCCATGATGGCGGCTACTTTCGGCGCGATGCGCAAGGCTTCTTCCGAATCCAGGAACAGCGCGCGCGTTCTCCGCGCCAGCACGTCTTCCACGGTATGCGCCATTTCGGTGCGCACCGCCCACAATACCTGCGCCTTTACGATACCGAGCGACTCGCTCAGCAC
>JBQCFV010000754.1:0-2628 GCA_051958695.1 Chitinophaga sp.
TCCAGAGACGGCCGCCGGGCCCGGCATACAGCTGGTTGATGATGTCGTGCAGCCGCCGCTCCCATAGCAGCCTGGTGAAGTCGTGGTTGAATTTCTGCAGGCGCTCGTTCGATTTATACCAGCGGTTGCCCTGGCGGTCCGTTTGTATGCTGTAGACATCGCCCTCGAAGTTTTTCCGCAGCAGCGGCAGCACCGTCGCTTTGCCGTTCTTGTCAAATTCAAATCCTTGTGGCGTGATCACGCTGCCGTTATCGCCGGGCGTCTGCGAATAATATACGTTGCGCGTGCCCGGCCCGCCGCGTACAGGTCTGAACTGTTTTTTGGTGATCACGTACATGCCTTTGGTAAAGCTGCCGAGAAAGAAGCGCCCGTTCGCTTCGTCGTGATAGATGGAAATAATGTCCTCGCGGTGCAGGTCGAAATTGTACAGCACCAGCTTTGTATGCAACGTGTTGCCTTCGCCTTCCCGGAGGCTGTACAGCTTATTACCGAGATACACGAACAGCTGCCGGGTCGTGAAGTTCCAGTATAATTCCATATGGCGCCTGCCCTTGCGGTAAGCGGGGTTGCGCAGTATATCTCCGTAAAGGTTTATTTCAGACTGACCGTTTTCATCGAGGAAAAGGAAGCGGTCATCAGCGTCCAGGTAATACAAATGCCGGCCGATGATAAAAAAATTCCAGGGATCGTCGTGCGCGAACGGGCGGCTGTATTGCTGAACGTCTTTATCGGTAAAGGAATACGCGTTGCGGGAAATAAGGTAATGGGAATGCCCGCCGGTGGGGATCAGGTATTGATGGACGCTGATGAGGTTCCTGTAATAGTTGGGCAGCCCTACCACCGGATAGGTGCCGGTGGTGTCATTGGACACGAGGTATTCATAATCGCGCGGGTCAGGGAGGCGTTTATGCCATACTTCGGCGCCGCCGTCGTGTATACGGACGATCTCTTTTTCCGCCGTGCGCGCGAAAAGCATTTTTCTCCCCGGGTCGGGGTAGATATAGGTCATGCGGCTGGTGCGCAAGGGCAGGCCGGCATTATTGAAGTTGCGGAACTTATGCCCGTCGAACCGCACGAGACCGTTTTCGGTGGCCAGCCAGAGGAAACCGGCGTTATCCGGCGCCATGCTTTTGACGCTGTTTTGAGGCAAGCCGTTCTCATCCGTGAAATGTTCTACGGTGTAAGGTAATGAGTCTATATTCTCTGCATGGGCATACCATGGACGGCCCGCTAACAGCAGTAGTAAAACGAACGATCTCATGGCTGTAATAATGAATACCGGTTGGCCGACTATATAAATGTGCTATTTAAGATATGGACGCGCTTCGATAAGGGGTTTCCGACGTTTCATATACAGAAATACATAGCTATATAGAGATGGACTGACCCGCTCCATCCTGCGGATAAACATGATCGTACAAATATAGAAATGAATTATTCGGATTCCTAAGCATGGCGCCGTTTTTTTTGAAATATAACCCGGCGGCGGGAAGCGGCATAAGGTGAAAGGGAAAGATCCGCGACGGGATTATTTTATAACGGTAACGGGCATACGATCTATTCGAGGAAATGGCCGAGGAAGGCTTTTGCGAACGCGGAAGCCTGCACCTTGTTTTTCAGGTTGCGGTGAAACGGGCTGTACATGCCGAGAACTTTGGGAATGGGATGTATGATATGATAAAACGGACGGCTAAGGTCCTGCGAATTGGCGAGGATGATGAAAGTGATATCTTTCTCGGGCACTTTCAGGAACAGGGCGGAATAGCCCATCCACCAGCCGGTATGCCATATCATTTTCAAACCCTTGTACCTCGTAACGAACCACCCAAGGCCGTACTGGATCTTTTTGCCCCGCCCGGTCACAAAAGGCGTCCACACCTGTTCCCAGGTTTCCGGGCGCAGGAAACGTTTTTCGTCGAGGGCGGCGGAATATACGGCGAGGTCCGCCACGGTGCTCATCAGCCCTGCCGCGGGACCAAAACCGTATTTGTAGGTAACCGGGGTCAGCTGTTTTTTCTTTTTGTTCCAGTCGTAAGGTTTGGCCGTCCAGGACAGATAGGTATCGCGGTCGAAGCCGCTGAGCGCGAAATCAAGGCTGTCGTCCGTGCTGGGCGCGGTGCGTTTAAGGCCGAGCGGTTTGATAATGGTGTCCATCACCAGCTGCCCGAAGCTGCTGCCCGATGCTTTGCTGATAGCGGCGTCCAGCTGGTTGTACCAGCCGCCGTTGTAGCGGAACGCATAGCCCGGTTTGTAAGCGTTCCACACATTGCCCATGGCGGTATGCGTCAGGAGATGCTTTATTTTGATGCGCGGGTCGCTGCCCCAGCGGGCGCCGAGGTTGATGCCGTATTTGCTGATGGGATCGTCAAGACCGGCTTTGCCTGCTTCCACCTGCTGCATGAGGATGATGGAACCGAAGGTTTTGGTAACGGACGCTACCTGGTACACCGTATTCTCATCCGGCGCGATCTTGTTTTCCATGTCTGCATAGCCGAAGCCTTTTTTCCAAACGAGGGTTTTACCGTGCATCACGCCCACGGATAAACCGGGGATATGATATTTTTCCCGGAGCGATGCAACTTTGTTTTCGAAGGATTGAAGATTGGCGCTGTCCCAGCGATGGTCCTG
>JBQCFV010000755.1:0-5619 GCA_051958695.1 Chitinophaga sp.
AGAAATGGCAGGGAAGCACATCCGGACGATGCAGGTCACAAAGCACCTGATGATGGACAACAGAGCAGTACAAATGAGCCCCTCCGGGCGGCGGCGCAGGCCGGCGTTCCATTTATGGCAATGCAGCCCGCACCTGCAAAACCCGACCAGCAGATCACCGCGGTGCTGATCAGGTTCAAAAGCCCGCTGGCGCAATTGCAGCTGCCGCGGATGATCAACGAGAACACCCGTATGCAGGCGGCAGTGCCTGCCATCGAAGTAAACCGCCTGCATTCCCTGCTGGGCGCGGGCACGGAAATACTTCGCATACTCGGCTGGCTTTTGGCCGGGCTGGCGGCCTGCAGTATCTTTGTAATGCTCGTGCAGGGCACGCATGAACGCCGGTACGAACTGGCTTTGATGCGCAGCATGGGAGGCGGCCGGATAAAACTGCTCGGTCTTGTGCTTTCCGAAGCAGCCATGCTGGCTTTGGCAGGCATCGCGGGCGGATTTTTACTGAGCCGCGCGGCTTTATTCCTTTTACAACAAGAGATCTTTGCACATTATCATCTGAACCTTTCCAATGCCTGGGAAATCTCCGGCGCCGAGCTTTACACCGCGGCGGCCATTCTCGCAGCCTGTTTACTGGCGGCGCTTTTCCCGGCGGTACGGGCTTTCAGGCTGAATATCTCCAAAACGCTCGCCCATGCTTAGACTTGAAAAAATACTGGTTGGCCTGATGGCCTTTTTGATGGTTTCCTGCTCCAACGTATCGCAGTATTGCAAACATGGCGGCATTACGGACGGCTACCTCGGCCGGGTGCTGCAATTCAGACAGTCCAACGCGTTGCCGGCGCCGACCATAACCGTTCCCATGGACCGGGGCATGGCGGATACGGCCGCGGTGAACGTTACCTGGAAACAGCTGTCCGACGTGATCTTCAACCGCAAGTTTGACGAAAAGATGCAAATGCCGGTGCTGTACCCGTCTTTTTCCCGCAACATCAAATCGATGAACGGGAAAACCATCGTCATCAGCGGGTACGTGATACCGGTAGACGCCACCGGCGGCATGTACGTGCTGTCCGCCAACCCGAACAGCTCCTGTTTCTTTTGCGGGGGCGCCGGCCCGGAAACGATCATGAGCCTGAAATTCAAATCGGGCAGACCCGAATTTGAAACGGATGATTATGTGAAATGCAAAGGCAGGCTCAGGCTCAACGAGAAAAATATTTACGAATTATATTATAACCTGGGCGATGTCGAGCTGATCGGCAAATAGCGTAACTTTACAGGTCAGATTTTAAGCAGAAATTGATATGTCAAAAAAAGCGATCTTCTATATCATCTTTTTTGTGTTGCTGAGTGCGGCCTTCATGGGTTATTCCGGGTTGATGATCAAGAAAGGCACGGGAGAATTTTTCGGGAAAGAGAAACTGCCTTTGCTGGGAACGCCCGGCCATAAAGTGCAGGGTTTTTCTTTTGTGGACCAGAACGGGGATACCATCACGCAGGACAATGTGAGAGGGAAGATCTACGTAGCGGAATATTTTTTCACCACCTGCACCAACATCTGCCCGGTGATGAACAAAAACATGGAAAAAGTATACGCGGTTTACAAATCGAACCCGAATTTTATGATCCTTTCGCATACCTCCGATCCCGATTATGATTCCATACCGGTATTGAAAGCCTATGCGGAAAAACACGGTGCGGATGCGAAGAACTGGCACTTCCTGACGGGAGACAAGCGGCTGCTGTACAAGCTGGCCCGCGAAAGTTATCTCGTAGACGACGGTCAGTATACCGGTCCGGACGATTTTATACATACCCAATGGTTCGCGCTGGTGGACGGCGAGGGGCAGATACGCGGACTGTATGAGGGAACGAAAGATAAAGATGTGGAGAAGCTGATCAGCGATATTGACCGGCTTGTACATGAATAAAAGTTTTTAACATGCCTTCAAAGAACAAAGAGCTAATTGTGGAATTGCTGAAGTCCAGTAAGCTGAGCGTTACGGACACGCGGGTTAAAATACTGGAGCTGTTTCTTAAAAGCAACGGCGCGCTGGAGCATGCGGATTTTGAGAAGCTGAGCGGGAAGTCGTTCGACAGGGTAACGATCTACCGTACCTTGCAAACCTTCCTGGACAAGGGTATCGTACATAAGATCCCCACTACGGATACCTCCGTGCGATATGCGATCTGCCGCTCGGAATGCCGCGAGCATGAGCATCACGATCATCATGTGCATTTCCGTTGCGAGGAATGCGGCAGTACGCAGTGCCTGGATGAAACGGATATCCCGGTGTTGTCTTTACCGAAAGGTTATGACATTCATAATGTGGAAGTGGTGGTGAGTGGTGTTTGCAAGGCTTGTCATTAACCGGGTTTTTGAATTTTTTGTGAAGCGTTCCTTTTGGGGCGCTTTTTTGTTTTTTGGGGAGATGAAGGTGTTAACACCTATTATGGCATTCCATTCCAAAAGCAGTCACCATTGTGGCCTCAAAACCTAATATATTTTCTGACTTTGAATTATAGTTACAATACACCTGCTAATTATATTTTCAATACAACATTAAATTATATGCATGACACACCATTAAATCATATCTTTATAACCAAATCCAACCTAAGCGCTAAAATTAAATTTGATTATCAACAAATTACAAATTATGGCAACTCCTTCGGAACGATTGGCAGATTCATTAAACGAGTTAAAACGGTTACAGGATGACGGGAAACTTGCGATTAAGTCAGATGAGCTGACCCGGACCCATAGAGAACGTCTGGTTGCCAACGGCTTTTTAAAGGAGGTCGTTAGAGGTTGGTATATTATATCACGGCCGGATTCAAGACCCGGTGATACCACGTTTTGGTACAGCAATTTTTGGGAGTTCTGCTCTGCATTTTTAACTGAAAAATATAATGATAACTGGTGTATCTCAGCTGAACAATCTGTTCAGTTACATGCAGGAAACTGGACAGTCCCTCAACAATTAATAATTCGCGCGCCGAACGCCAATAATTTTAAAACAGCGCTTTTATACGACACCTCAATTTTCAGCATCAAATCAGAATTACCCATAAAAAGAGAAACTACGGCAATAAATGGAATAAGGCTATTAACTATACCGGCATCTTTAATACACTGTTCACCCGGCACCTACACGCAAAGTGTTACAGACATACGAACGGCTCTTTCGCTTATACCCGAGTCATCCGAGTTATTAGCATTACTGCTTGAGGGGGGGCATAGTACCATTGCCGGACGGCTGGCAGGAGCTTTCAGGAATAATGGCCAGACTAAAATAGCCGACGATATAATAAAAACAATGACAGCGGCAGGATATGATATCAGAGAAGTCGATCCGTTTACCAGTAAGCTGCAAATTCAACTTAGCCAAAGAGAACGATCTCCATATGTTAACAAGATTAAGTTGATGTGGGCAGAAATGCGCCCTTTAGTGCTGGAAATTTTCCCTAAAGCTCCCGGATTACCTAAAGACAAAGCCAGGTATTTAAAGCAAGTAGAAGACATCTACAAAACAGATGCTTATCATTCACTATCTATAGAAAAATACAAGGTTACCCCCGAGCTGATTGAAAAAGTAAGATCAGGAGCATGGAATCACCGGGAAAACGATGTTGATAAAAATGAACGCGATGCGATGGCCGCAAGAGGGTACTGGCAGGCATTTCAAAAGGTGAAAGAAAGTATTGGAAAGATATTGGACGGTGCAAACCCAGGAACAATCGCAGACAATGAGCATGGAGATTGGTATCGGGAATTATTTGCTCCAAGCATTACCGCTGGTCTCTTGAAGCCTGCCGACTTAGCGGGTTACAGGAACCATCAGGTATATTTATTAGGATCAAAACATGTCCCATTACACAAAGACGGGGTCAGGGACGCAATGCCCGCTCTATTTGAGCAACTCGTACAAGAACCCGATGCCTCGGTGCGGGCTGTATTGGGGCATTTTATATTTGTTTACATACATCCTTATATGGATGGGAATGGCAGAATGGGACGGTTTTTAATGAATATAATGCTTGCTTCTGGCGGATATCCCTGGACAGTGATTCCTGTTGAGGAAAGAGACAATTATATGAAAGCATTGGAGAGTGCCAGTGCAGATCAGGACATTAAAACTTTCACGACCTTTTTGGCATATTTGGTCAATCAGGCGTTAAAAGGCAAACCAGTAGCGCGGTTAAAAGATTAGTGGAAATAAAAAAAAGCGCCCCGAAGAGCGCTTTTCAATTTTATTCGCTAAAAAACCTCTAACCCAATATCCTCTCAATCTCCCCCTGCACAAATCCCGCCAGCTCTTTCACATACTCCGGTGAAAAATCAAACCTGATGCCCGCGGCAGTATAAAGCTCGCGCAGTGTTTTAGTATACCCCAGACTGAGCGCCTTTTCATAATTGTCCAACGCCTGCTCCGGGTTTTCTTTGTATTGTTTCCACATGGCGATGGCGCCGAGCTGCGCGATGCCGTATTCGATATAATAGAACGGCACCTCGAAAAGGTGAAGCTGACGCTGCCAGCTGCTGGCACGGAAGTGTTCAAAGCCGCTCCAGTTCACGTTGCCGGGCGAGAACTCGTCCAGGATGCGCGTCCATGCGACGGTGCGCTCTTCCGTGGTGTGCTGCGGGTGCTCATATATCCAATGCTGGAATTTATCGATCGTCGCGATCCAGGGGAAAATGGTGATCGCTCTTTCCAGCTGCTGCAGCTTGGCGCGGCGCAGCTCTTCGGGCTTGTCAAAGAATATATGCCAGTGATCCATGGTGAACAGCTCCATGCTCATACTCGCCACTTCGGCGATCTCCATGGGATATTCCTTGAACGCGCTGAGCTGCAGCGGATGGCTGAGGAAGGAATGCACTGCATGACCGCCTTCGTGTACCATGGTGGTGAGATCTTTCATCTGGCCGGCGGCGTTCATAAAAATAAACGGCACGCCGGTTTCCGCCAGCGGGCAATTATATCCGCCGGGCGCTTTGTTCTTCCGGCTGTCAAGATCGAGACGGCCCATTTCTTTCATCACTTTCAGGCATTCTCCGAAAAAGGGACGCAGCTCGTTAAAGCAGCTGATGGATTTTTCGATCATTTCCTCACCGCTTTTGAAAGGTTCCAGCGGCACGGTGCCTTCCGGCTCCGCATCGCTGTCCCAGGGCCGCAGCTCATCCAGCCCGAGCTTCACGCGCTGGCGCTCGAGCGTCTGGCGAACGAGCGGCAGCATGTGCTCTTTGATGGCGGTGTGAAACTGGAAACAGTCTTCTTTGGTGTATTCAAACCGGCCCAGCTCCACGAATTTATAGTCGCGGTAATTTTCGTACCCGGCGTTTTGCGCTACCTGGTGACGGTTGGCCACCAGCGAAGTGTACAGCTGGTCCAGCTGGTCTTTGTCCTGCAGGCGGCGGGTGTTGGTTTTGACAAACACTTCTTCACGAAGGCTGCGGTCAGGACTTTCGAGGAATTTAGCGGCCTGCTGCAAAGTAAATTCCTGGCCGTTCACGTTGATGGTCATGGCTCCGGATATTACGCCGAATTGCTGCGCCATCACGCTGAGCTCCGCCTGGATGGGGATGTTCTGTTCGTTGAACAGCTGCACCTGTTTCTGCACGTT
>JBQCFV010000756.1:0-2159 GCA_051958695.1 Chitinophaga sp.
GAACTCACTTTTTGGAACGGTACCGGTGAACAGCAGGGTTGCGTCCGATACGACGTATTCTTTTCCTGCTTTCAAAGGAAGCTCGCCCGGCGGCAATGAAAAACCGATCTCCTGCAATTGGCCGCCCACGGCGTCGCTGGCTTCGTTTTGCTTGTCTTCGTTATAATCCTTCAGCGACCCGAGATGCTGGAAATACAATACGGAACCAATGACGGGTTTGGTGAGACTGAAATACAGCAACCCCGAGCGGTGGCCTTTTTGCGAAATATGTACGCGGCCTTCAGGAAGCGCGGATTTGCCGAGCATTACGAGGTCGCGCGGCCAGAAAGGAAAAATGAAAGGATGGGCAGGAATAAAACGTACACTGCAATGAAAGAGCGGCGAGCTGCCCGCTTCATACTGCAATGCTACGATATGCCGTCCCATCGGCGATTCCAGCCGGAAGAGGACGCCGGTCTCAGCAGTTTCAATCGCCGTCAGCTGCATGGCGGCATCCGGCGCATATGCCGTTCTTACCGCCATGGACCCCCCTTTGGGCCAGGTGATCACGAGCCATAAAGCATTGTCCGTAAGCTGCGCCGATATCGCATATCCATGCAGCGAATAACTGTATAAAGTCTGCAGGGCCCCGCTCCCAAGAGCCTGGTATACAGCCGCGTACCAAGGTGAAAATCCGTTCATAGTTTCCTCCTGTTGTTACACTCCAACATCGAAAAATGATGCCAACGCAACCGCTGCTGCGATGCATGGCTGTTTATATGGCATAGTTTTCTCTTTTATACCCTAAAGCACGGAAGCATGGAAACCATTGACATTACGCTCGCGATACCGCCGCAACTGACCGGTCATAGCACGAACGACTGCGAGTCGATCATTCTCCCGAGCAAAGACGAAGCGCGGCTGCTGTTTGAAAAAGCCATGAACAGGTTACTGTCCGTCAATAACTGGAAAGACCTGAGCGGCGCTGCCAGCGCCTCTTTCCAGCTGGTGAACAAAGCGGGTTTCCCGCAGGATAGGATGGCGATCCCAGGTGATTATATCCGCATCAATATTCCCGGCCCCGGCAGCAGCGAAGGCGATGGCTTTGACTGGGTGATGGTGGAAGACATCCGCGAACAGATCTACGTGCCCGACGCGAGCTTTTCCTTTATCATGCGCGTACGGCCGGCAGCGCGCCCCGGGCGCGACAAACAGCGCATCTCGCACTTCTTTCAGCGGTATGCTACCAGCTCTTTTATGGTAGAGCTGAAAGGGCGCGAAGTAAAAGCCGGTGTGTACGGAAGGAACGAAGTGCCGAATACCGGTGTGAAATATTTTTGGGATAAGGTGCGCAACTTCTTTACCGCGCTCGGCGCGATGATGGGCTATTCGCATTTTCAATGGAAAAAACTGGTGAACGGCATCCTGAAAACACATGCGGACGCAACACAAAAACCTGAATGATATGCAACAGCAGCAAACAGACAACAGGAACCGTTATGTGCTGATCACCGGCGCTACCAGCGGTATCGGCTACGAACTGGCGAAGCTGTTCGCGGCAGACGGTCATCATCTTATACTGGTGGCAAGAAATAAAGAAAGGTTGCAGGAAGTGACCGATGAGTTGAAAAATGCCTATAGTGTGGAAATCACGCCCCATGCAAAAGATCTTTTCGTGCCCGGTGCGGCGGAAGAAGTGTATGCATTTGTAAAGAACATGGGCATTACGATAGACGTGCTGGTAAACGACGCAGGACAGGGCGAATGGGGCCCGTTCATCGATACGGAGCTGGAGCGCGACATAGATATCATCCAGCTGAACATTATTGCGCTTATTTCCCTTACCAAATTATTTTTGCGCGATATGGTGCACCGCAACGAAGGAAAAATATTGCAGCTCGGCTCCGAAGCAGGCGCCACGCCGATGCCGCTCCTGTCCGTCTACGCCGCTACCAAAGCTTTTGTGCTCTCTTTCAGCGCAGCATTGGCGAATGAAATGAAAGACAAGAACATCACCATCACCGTATTGCTGCCGGGCGCGACGGATACCGACTTTTTCCACAAAGCGCACCAGCAGCACACCGTCACCTACAAGGAGAAGAAGCTGGACGATCCCGCCAAAGTGGCCAGGGACGGGTACGAAGCGCTGATGAACGGAAAGAACAGGATCATTTCCGGCG
>JBQCFV010000757.1:0-2093 GCA_051958695.1 Chitinophaga sp.
AAGCCCTTCGCGGATACCGCGTTCGAGGTTGGTGCGGATGAAGCCCGTGAGCTGTTGTTCACGGAAGTTCAGCACCGTTTTCCAGGCGGCCGGGTGATATTTTTCCAGCTCAAAAAGCAGCACCGGGTTGGTGATGCGGGCGAGGTGCTCCGTATGCCGGATAGAAAGGGCCAGCTCTTCCACCGCGTTGACGCCCTGGGCGCTGCATTCCGCCAGCTGGCGGCAGTACGAGCCGGTCATGAACGCCACCACTTCGTTGACAAGCTCCGTTTTGTCCTGGAAATGTTCGTACACCGTTTTTTTGGAGATGCCGCATTCGCGGGCAATGTCCTGCATGGTGATGCTTTTGATGCCGAAGGTGCGGCAGAGCTTTAAGGCCGTTTCGAGTATACGTTCCCGCATGGTCAGCTTTTTAATCCTTTGATGAAGATGTCGGCCAGTTGCACCTGCCACTTGCGCACCATTTCAAACTCCTCCTCACTGATCTCGTCCGTCAGTTCACGGGTGGAAAGCGACAGGCGCAGGCCGATCATGGATTGTATGTAAAGGGCAGCTATTTCTTCCGGGTTGTCCGAAACGAGTTCCCCGCCGGCGACGCCTCTGCTGATGATCCCTGCTACGATCGCTGTTTCTTTTTCCCGGGCCAGGCGGAACGTTTCGTCGGAGTTGAATAGCTGTTTGTCTTTGATCACTTTAAAAAGTTCCAGTCGCCAGAATTTGCGGGCAAATCTTTGGCGCACCGGTATCATGTCCAGGAGAGCGTCCTGGGCGGTGGCAGCGGCGGCGGTGCTTTGTTCAAGTTCCTGGAAGTACATTTCCCCGGCTTTTTCGAGCACTGCGATGTGCAGGGCGTGTTTGTCGGGGAAATAATAATAAAGGGAAGCCTTGGAGCAATGCAGGTCGTCGGCGATCTCGTTCATGGTGGTTTTTGAGGCACCATAATGCGTGAACCGTTTCAGCGCCGCATCGATGATGCGTTCGCGCATTTCGTCCCTGTTTTCATTGTGCATTAACTTTCTGACTTTTTTAGTTACAAAGTCAAAATTAGAAACAACTTTTGGATTTTTGGTAAGCGAGGTTGACTATTTAACGGATTTTTAACGGTTTTGGGGGATGGGAGGAATGGGATTTTTGTGGGCTGAGCGTCAGGAGGTTAGCTGGGGAAGGGAAAATGGGGTAAAATTCAATATTAATTGATAATCAACTAATTAATATCAATATGAATAATTATTATTGGTTTTACACAAAAGAAAGGAAAGCAAATTACATCGAAAATAAAATGTGTAAAAACGTCATTAATATGTTTTTAGGCTGATTTATGGGTTTGTAACCGCTTTGAGATGCGGGTATGGATTAAAACGAACATCGGCGCTATAGGCCTCAGAATCAATTGATATTTTGGCTTAAAAATTATCTAGCCGAAATTAGTTAGGCCTCTTTTCACCCAAAAACGTCCGGTTGTTTGTCTTTAGAATACTAGCCCAGGAATAAACAATATGATTGATTCTTGAACCGATATTTAATGACGAGCCCTCAAGAAATAAGAAAATTGGCAAAACAACGCCTGGAAGAAGCCGAAATTTTATTTAAAGCAGGAAAATGCGATGGTGCATTCTATTTGGCGGGATACAGTGTTGAATTAATGCTAAAGGCTAAAATCTGCGAAAGACTGGGTATTCCAAATCTTTTTGATGAAACCAACCAGGCTTCTAACTCGATTCATGGAATTGGAGAAATCAGAAAGGCGTTAAAAACACATAATTTATTCATCTTATTAATTTTCAGTGGATTGAAAGTTCGATTTGATGAAGATAAAGCAACGAACCGACATTTAACCAAGGCAAGCACGGTGCTTTTCAATTCGTGGAATGAAAACGCGCGTTACAAGCCCTGCGGGCATATGACGGATAGAGATGTGAAAAATTGATAACTTTGCTTTCCGGAGATAATGGAATCTTATCATGGATAGAAACAAATTAATGGAACTTTTGAAGCCTTTTGCCGCCAAATGCGATGAAAAAGGAATGCCGTTATCAGAATACTGCATTACAGAAGCATTTCCAGGGGATGCTTCCACTTCGTTTATTGTCCAG
>JBQCFV010000758.1:0-2002 GCA_051958695.1 Chitinophaga sp.
GGTCTTAAGTTTTTACAATGTTGAAAGTATTTCGCCGAGGCGGTTTTTCCAGCGGCCGTACGCCTCACCGTAAGCGGCGCCGGCATTGGCTTCCGGCCCGATGGACGCGAGGCATTCCATGCCGGTGAACGCTTCGGGGAACGAGCGGTACACGCCCGCGCCAACGCCCGCGCCTCTCGCCGCGCCCAGCGCGCCGTCCGTATTATACAGCTCGATGGTAACGCCCGCGGTGTTGGCGAACGCTTCGCGGAACAGCGGGCTGAGGAACATATTGGCTTTGCCCGCACGCACGCGGCTGATCTGCAGACCCATCTGCCGCATGATGTCCACGCCGTACGTAAGCGCGAACACGATGCCCTCCTGCCCCGCGCGCAGCAAATGTTCCCGGTGATGCACGCCAAACTCGAGCCCTTCCACTCGCGCGCCCGGCTGGCGGTTGGCGAGAATGCGCTCCGCGCCGTTGCCAAATGGGAATATCTGCAAGCCTTCGGAGCCGATGGGCGCTTTGGCCGCCAGCTGGTTCATATTGTCGTATGAAAGCCCGCCGGTGATGCCGCGCAGCCAGCTGTTGAGAATGCCGGTGCCGTTGAGGCACATCAGCACGCCGTTGCGGATCTCCGTTTCGGTCTGGTTCACGTGCATGAAGGTGTTCACCCTGCTTTCCGCATCGTAGGCGGCGGTATCGTGCACGGCGTATACCACGCCTGAAGTACCGGCCGTGGTGGCGGCTTCGCCGGGCTGCAGCACGTTGAGCGAAAATGCGTTGTTAGGCTGGTCGCCGGAGCGGTAGGTAACGGGAATGCCTGCACGAAGACCAAGCAGCTCTGCCGCTTTGTCCGTCACGCGGCCCTGCTCGCCGAACGTAGGTACAACTGGCGACAGCAAACCGCGGTCGATGTTGTAATAGTCGAGCAGACGCTGCGACACCTGCTGACCGGCGAAGTCCCAGAAAATGCCTTCTGACAGGCCGCTGAGCGTGGTGGCAGGCTGGCCGGTGAGGCGCATGGCGATGAAGTCGCCGGGCAGCATGATGTATTTGATGCGCGCGTATAACGCGGGCTCGTTTTCCTGTACCCACTTCAGCTTGGAAGCGGTGAAATTGCCGGGAGAATTGAGCAGGTGCGGCAAGGTGTAAGCGCTGCCGAGGTCCTGCGCGGCTTTGTCGCCGATGGTTACCGCGCGGCTGTCGCACCAGATGATGGAAGGGCGAAGGGCCTGCAGATTTTCGTCCACGCACACGAGGCCATGCATCTGGTAAGCGATGCCGATGCCTTTTACGGCAGCGGGGTCGAATGCGTATTGTTCGCGGAGTGCGCGGGTGGCTTTGATCACTTCCTGCCACCACATTTCAGGGTCCTGCTCGGCCCAGCCGGAGCGGGGCACGTTCATCACCAGCTCGCCGGCGGAACCGGTGGAAGCGGCCAGGCAGCGGCCGGTAGCGGCATCCAGCAGGGCGGCCTTTATGGAAGAAGACCCGATGTCGTATCCAATCAAAAACATAATACTGTAGCGTAAGACGTGGAGCTTAAAAAAATAACTTTCTATTACCAGAACACCGTGTACAACGCCGCCAGTATCCCGCAGATGAGGATCGCGCCGATAGTGAACGCGGTGTTCAGTTTGAACATCGAAGCGTCGATCTTCAGCGCTTTCGGATTATCCTTGCTGCGCGGGTCGGCAAGACTGATCACCGCCATCACCGCGACGATGATGAGGAATACCCAGCCCATCCTGTTGATAAAGGGCAGGTCGGTGAACTGGAATTTCAGCCACACGGACAGCGGGATGGCCAGCGCAGCGCCTACCAGCGCGGCGTTTGCCGTAGTGCGTTTCCAGAAGAAACCGAGAATGAAGATGGCGAATACGCCGGGGGAAATAAAGCCCGTGTACTCCTGTATGAACTGGAAGCCCTGGTCGAGGCTCTTCAGCGCGGGCGCCACCACGGCCGCAATGATGCAGGCCACGATGATCGCGATGCGGCCTACTTTTACCTGGTCCTGCT
>JBQCFV010000759.1:0-2558 GCA_051958695.1 Chitinophaga sp.
GTACAAACGCCTCAACCAGCACATCACGCTCAACGGCGTATACAGTTTTCATACCGCCACCGACGCGGATGCGCCCACGGGCAGCTGGCTGGCGAAAGTAAAAGTAGGCGGCGCCGTATTCACCAAAAACCTTCGCATCGAAACGGTAAAGCCCAACCGCCTGAAAGTGCGGCTGGATTTCGGGAACAAAACCGCGCTGGTAAAAGACGAAAGCCCGAAAGGCACGCTCACCGCCGCCTGGCTGTTCGGCGCGCCCGCCCAAAGCCTGAAAGCGAAAGTGGACGTATCGCTCACCTCGTCCCGCACCGCTTTTCCCAAATTCGATGGCTATTCGTTCGACGACCCGACCGAACGTTTCAGCACCGAGAACAAAACCATTTTTGACGCCACTCTCAACGAGAACGGCACCGCGCCCGTATCCGCCCGCATACCCGTGGGCGAACGCGCGCCGGGCGTGCTGAAAGCAAATTTCGAAGTAAAAGTGTTCGAGCCGGGCGGCGATTTCAGCATCGATCATTTCTCCATGCCTTACCATGTGTTCGATACTTACGTAGGCGTGGCCGCGCCGCAGGGCGACCGCCTCACCGGCATGCTGGTCACGGATAAAACGCACCAGGTAAGCATCGTGAACATAGACGCGAACGGCAAGCTGGTAAGCGGCAGCCGCGAAGTGGAAGTGCAGCTGTACAAGATCCGCTGGCGCTGGTGGTGGGACGAGAGCGACAACGACTACAGCAATTTCACCGACGATAACTACAACCAGCTGCTGCAAACGCAGAAAGTAACGCTCACCAACGGCAAAGGCACCTGGCCGCTGCTGGTGCACGAGCCTTCGTGGGGGCGCTTCCTCATCCGCGTGAAAGACCTGCGCAGCGGGCATATCACCGGGCAGAGCGTGTACATCGACTGGCCGAATTACGCGGAACGCCTGCAAAAGGAAAATCCCGCCGAAGCGGCCATGCTCGTGTTCACATCCAACAAAACAAAATACAGCGTAGGGGAAGACGTCGTGCTGACCATCCCCAGCAGCGAAGGCGGCCGCGGGCTTATCAGCATCGAGTCCGGCAGCAAAGTGCTGAAGACCGACTGGATCGGCACCGAAAAAGGACAGACCGTGTACAGGTTCAAGGCCGAAAAGAACATGGCGCCGAATATTTATGTGAACGTAAGCCTGCTGCAGCCGCATGCGCAAACCGCCAACGACCTGCCGATACGCATGTACGGCACCATTCCCATCCTGGTGGAAGATCCCAATACCATCCTCAAACCCGTGGTGAGCCTGCCTTCCACACTGCGGCCGGAAACGGGCGCGTCCATTTCCGTATCCGAATCGTCCGGCAAGGCGATGACCTATACCATCGCCATCGTAGACGAAGGTTTGCTGGACCTCACGCGTTTTAAAACGCCCGACCCGCACGCTGCGTTCTATGCGCGCGAAGCGCTCGGCGTAAAAACCTGGGACCTGTTCGACTTCGTGATCGGCGCCTGGGGCGCGGACCTGGAGCGGATACTCAGCATCGGCGGCGATGAAAGCCTCAATAGGAATGCCAGCACCGCCAAGGCTAACCGTTTTAAACCGGTGGTGCAGTTCATGGGGCCTTTTTACTTGGGAAAAGGAGAAAACCGCACGCATAATTTCACGCTTCCTTCTTATATCGGTTCTATCAAAGCAATGGTAGTGGCGGGGCAGGAAGGCGCGTACGGCAATGCGGAAAGGACCGCTTCCGTGAAAAAGCCGCTCATGCTGCTGGCGACGGTGCCGAGAGTGCTCGGACCCGGCGAGACCATCCAGCTGCCGGTAACGGTATTCGGTCTTGAGCCGCATGTGCGCCAGGCCAGCGTTACGCTTTCTTCCAACCCTTATTTTGAAGTGGTAGGCGAAAGTACCAAACAGGTGAGCTTCCCCAAACCGGGCGAGCAGCTGGTGTATTTTGACGTGAAGATCAGATCGCAGGTGGGTATCGGCAAATTCAAGATCGTGGCCGTAAGCGGGAAAGAAAGAGCGGAAGAGAACGTGGAGCTGGACGTGCGCAACCCGAACCCATATGTTACCAACGTAATAGAACATACGCTGGAACCGGGCGCTTCGTGGGACGACAGCTTTATGCCGGTAGGCATGCCCGGCACCAATAGCGGCACGCGGGAAGTATCCACCATTCCCGCGCTCAACCTGGGCAAACGCCTCGAATACCTCATACAATACCCGCACGGCTGCGTGGAGCAGATCACCTCCGGCGTATTCCCGCAGCTGGTGCTGGGCAATATTACCGACCTCAGCGAGCGGCAGAAACAGGCGATAGAACGCAATATCAAAGCCGGCGTTCAACGGCTCCGCGGTTTCCAGCTGACGGACGGCGGCATGGGCTACTGGCCCGGCGCCAGCGCAGCGGACGAATGGAGCACCAACTACGCCGGTCATTTTATGCTCGAAGCGCAGGCGGCCGGTTATACGCTGCCGCCCGGTTTTCTCGATCAATGGAAAAAATACCAGCGCAATAAAGCGCAGAGCTGGTCGCCCAGCAGCTATACCTATTATGGCGGAGACCTCGTGCAAGCCT
>JBQCFV010000760.1:0-8954 GCA_051958695.1 Chitinophaga sp.
GAAATACGCTTCTCCCGTGAGGGTGAGCTCCCGGTTGTTCTTGCCAAAGCTGGCGCCGTAAGAGATCCTGCTGTCCCCGTTCAGCCAGACCCTCGAGCCGTCCGGCAGCGTGAGCTTGGAGCGCGACCCCTTTTCGGTACCGACGATATTCTGCCGCGCGCGGGCCTCTTCCCTGGCGGAATGCCAGTACCAGCCTCCCGCTCCCACTACGCATAACAAAACAATGGAAGCGGCTGCCAGCGGGATGATGCGGCGCCATGTAAAACGCTGCTGCTTCTTTGGCAAAAACGGCTCGTCGCCGCTTTCCGAATGCATGGACCTCCTGATGCGGTCCCAGCTTTTTTCCCTGCTCCTCTCCTCTTCGTCCGTGTGTTCCGGCCCGTATTCCAGGGCGAACAATTCATCTATCTGCGCGGCCAGCTCTTTGTCGTCGTCATTCCCCTGCAGCCATTTTGACAACTCAAACTGTTCCTTGAGCGAAATGCTCCCTGCTTTTTTCTTTGCGAGCAAATCAATTAAGCGGCTTCTATGCATGGACTTGACGATAAGTTCTTCCATTGTATGACAACGGAACAGGCCGATTTACGTAGTCGGATAGAAAAAAAATTTTCCGGGAAGG
Organism: Chitinophaga sp.; assembly: GCA_051958695.1. Classification (GTDB taxonomy): domain Bacteria; phylum Bacteroidota; class Bacteroidia; order Chitinophagales; family Chitinophagaceae; genus Chitinophaga. The sequence goes on from JBQCFV010000760.1 coordinate 620, forward strand.
AGAAAAGAGTGCAGAATGCAGTATGGACGGGGATATGGGCGGCCTTACCGGCTGCTCCGGCGCGGCAGGATCACCTGGCTTTCTTCCAGCACGGCGGCGATCTTTTTCAGGGAATGGTACAGCTGCGTCTCTACCGTGCGGACGGATGAGTTGAGTATCTTGGCCACTTCCCGGCAGTTCAGCCCTTTTTCCTTTACAAGATAAAACACGAGCTTCGATTTGGGCGGCAGCTGGTTGATGGCGTTCTCGATAGTGAGCACCTCTTCCTTCCCGATCATGGACGATTCGGGGGTGGTAAAGGAATAAAGGCCCCGGTCGTCGAGGTCTTCGATGGACACGTCGCTGATGTTTTTCCTCGCTTTGAGGTAATTGATGGAGGCGTATTTGACGGCGGTGTAAAGGTAGGCGGACAGGTTATTGATATTGCCCAGCGTCTTCCGGTTCTGCCAAAGCCGGATAAACACGTTTTCCACGATATCTTCCGAAGCCTGCTCATCCGCAATGATCTGCCGGGAAAAGGCAATCAGATCAAAATAGAACAGATCGAAGATCTCCCTGAATGCATTTTCATCGTCGTTCTCGATCCGTTTGGATATTTCAGACAATCGTGTATTTTCCAATTGCAGTGGTTTATGTGAAATACGACAATATCAGTCCGTGTGCGGATCAAGTTATTAGATTTTTTTGATTTTTTTATTTTTTTTCAAAATTCTGAAGGGCGGGCATCTCTCTCACTGCCAGCCACCAATGGTATGCGCAGCATATCAATAATACGGCCACGGCGCCCCACTGCGCGGCCGCGGCGTCGGAGGCCAGGCCCATCAGCAAGGGGAAAAGCGCTCCGCCGGAAACGCCCATGATCAAAAGGCCGGACACTTCGTTCGACCTTTCCGGCATCCGCTGCAGGGCGAACGAGAACAGGATGGAAAAAATATTGGCGCAGGCAAACCCGGCCAGCGCAACGCCCGCGTAGATCACGCCTGCGTTGTGCGCGAACAGCAGCACCACCATGGCGATCACCGCGGCGATGGCGGATACCAGGTAAAACCGGTGCGGAGAGAATTTCGCCAGCAGGATGGCGCCGAGGAAAGTGCCGGTGGTCTTAAAGACAAAATAAATGCTGGCGATATAACCCGCTTCTTCCAGCGGCATACCGGTGCGCTCCATCAATATCCGCGGGCCGGACACGTTCAGCCCCACGTCGATGCCAACCAGCGTGAGGATGCCGAGGAAATACAGGAAGATGCGCCTGTCGCCCAGTAGCGCGAAACATTCGCCGATGGTGGAAGTATTTTCCTTGCGGCCGCTTTCGGGCAGCGGCGTGGCGCTGAGCCAGAGGAACGACAACAAGGTGATACCCGCATAAATAACGAACAATAACTGCCAGTTGCCGAACTGCGTGCCCGCATAGGCCGCGATGACCGGGCCGAGGAAGGAGGCGATCGCTTTGATGAACTGGCCTGCGGTAAGACTGCTGGTGAGCCGCTCTTTGCTCACCACATTGGTCAGCAACGGGTTAAGCGCCACCTGCAGCAGCGTATTGCCGATGCCCAGCAATGCAAAGGCGGAAAGCACGAGCGGCAACGTATACGATATCATCGGCACGAGCAGACCGACCGCGGTAATGACCATGCTCAGCTGCACCGTGCGTTTTCTCCCGATCCTGTTCATGAGCATGCCTACCGGTACCGAAAATACCAGGAACCAGAGGAACACTGCCATCGGCAGCAGGTTGGACAAGGTATCGGAAAGGGCGAAATCCTTTTTTACGTAGTTGGTGGCAATGCCCACCACGTCTACAAAGCCCATGATAAAAAAGCCGAACAGGATGGGCGCCAGCTGCAGCGCGCCTGTTTTTGACCGTCCGGGTTGCGTATGGGTGGTTACGTCCGTCATAAGATGTTTGATGTGGTGTTTATTTTAAGTTCAGCAATGCCATGCGGCCGTACAGCTCCGCGATACAGGCCTCGTCCAGCAGCCACTTGGGTTTGCCGGCTTCGTCCTTCGGCCCGCTCCAGTCGTGGTTGAACAGGCCGTAGCGGTCGCGGTTATTCCATGCATGGTCTACCCTTGCAACGATGGCCCTGATATACTTCGCGTCCTTATCCACCGCGTACAGCGCGGCATAACCGCGGAACAGCACGGTGGCGAACCAGGGAAGATCGCAGAATTCGCTGCGCATGTCTTTCTGCGGCCGGCCGAAATAATGATAAGCGGACCCGGCGGTCTGCTTCGCATCGCGGTAATACTCCTTCCGGCCCGTGAACCCGTACAGCATCATGGCCGCTTCCAGCATGGAGCCGGAATTGTAGGTGTAATAGGTCGGGTTGGTCGCTTTCGTGGCCGTTTTAATATCGTTCATGTACAGCCCTGCGGAGTCGCGCAGGTGTTTGTTCATCCATTCGTAAAACCGGATGCCCTGCTGCAGGTAATACGGCTCTTTGGTGGCTTTATAGATCTTGAGCGCCGCCAGCGTGGCCATGCCGTTGCTGCAGGCGGGCTTCTGATCGCCATGCCCTTCCAGCCAGGTGACGCCGCCGCCCAGCTCGTCCGTCCAGCCGCTCATGATAAAGGCGAATACCTCTTTGGCTTTTGAAATATATTCCGGGTTGCGTGTGTTCTCGTACGCTTCGGCATAATCGATGGCCACCAGCCCGTTGTCGTCATAATAACGGTCTACCTTTTCGAACTTCACGGGGTACGCCTGGTAACCGGCGGGCTGCCGCGTGGTATCACGGTACTGGTACATGCCGGTCATCACGGAGTCGAGATAAGGGCGGTAAGCCGCCTTTTTCCCCGGCAGCCGCATGAGAATGTTGGTAGACGATGCGACGCCGCTGAAGGGCCAAAGATAGCTCACTTCTTTTGACTGCACGTTGCCGTCCTGCATATAGGTCAGCGAGTCCTTATGCTGCTGCGGGTAATATTCGGAGAACAGGCCGTGCTGCGGTACGCGGTACAGCGTCCAGACGCGGTGGTACATTTCCTCCGCCCTGCGCTGGTACTCGCGGGCGGGCTGCAACTGCGCCGCGGCGGACAGGACTATGCCGGTCAGCGCCGTGGTGATGAACATCCTTTTCATATTGCGCTTTTGAATACGCCCGTTCCAGCATGATCACAAACCGGAACGGGCGCATCGTTTATTGTTCGTTTTTCCAGATGGAGAGCCTTGCGTAGATCTCCACCATGCCGATGTGCGTGAGCAGGGAATAATACCTGCCAACGTCGGAACCGGACCAGTCTTCGTAGAACTGGAACGTATCCGGCAGCCTTGCATGCTCCCATGCATAGTCAACGTTCTCCGCTAGCGTATTGATATAAGCGGCGTTTTTGTCGATCGCGTACAGCTCGAGGTAACCGCGGAGCAGTACGGCGGTGAACCAGGGATCGTGCGGCACGAAGAACCTGCCTACGTTCGGCACCTGCCGCGTGAATACGTTGTACGAGGCTTCCGCCCATGCTTTTGCATCGGTGAGATAGGCTTCTTCGCCGGTGATCTTGTACAGCAGCGCGGCGTTCTGGATCATGGCGCCGGAATTGTACGTCCATTTGGCGTAGTTGATGCTGCCGTCCTTGATCCATACGGAGTTCCAGAAGGTTTTGTCCGCGGGGTCGAGCATGTACTGTTTCACCCAGTTGTACCAGCGTTTGGCGGAGGAGAGATAGGTGTCGTGCTGTTCTGCCTGGTACAGCTGCAGCGCCAGCGTGGCTGAAAGCGCGGTCACGTTGGTAGCCTTGATGTAATTGGGATCGTCGGGATTGCCCAGCACGCCTTCGTTCCAGTACAGGCCGCCGCCTGCTTCGGCGCTTTCGCCGGAGGCGCAGAACGTGTAGCATATCTTCGCGTTGGCGAGCAATTGATCGTTGCCCGTTACTTTATAGGCTTCCAGAATGTCGATGCCGGTAATGGCGTTGTCGTCGTAAAAACGGTCCGCCACGCCTTCGCTTACGGGTGCCGACTGGTAGCCTGCGGGCGAACGGGAAACGTCCTTGTAACCTTCCATGCCGGTGAGCGTGCTGTTATAATATCCCTGCGCGGTCTCGTCCGTGTAACCCAGCTGCTTTAATAAAGTAGCGCCGGTGAACATGGCGGAATACGGCCAGAGGTAGGCGTACTTCGGATCGCCGGGCTGCGTGGGAAAACTTTCCCGCACATACACGCTGCCGCCGATGCCGTAGTTTTTGTAGATGTCGTCAAGCGCCTGGCGCGCTTTGAGCTTGTAGGGCTGCTGCACGGCGGTGGTGTCCTTATCGGCTTTTACCGGAACGTCTTCCCGCTCCTTGTAACAGCCTGTAAGAAAAAGCGCCGCGGCGGCTATCGTTAGAATAATCGATCTCATGTGATTGAATTAATGGTTCGCGATTAATGCACGGTCAGTTCGTAGGAATAATCTTTCTCCGCGTTCAGGTGCAGGGTAAAATCTCCCGATTTGCCGTCGGCGCCTGCGGGATATTTGTACGTGTAATCCCACTGCGAATTATCCACGGGCACGAGGCTGTAATATGCTTCGGGCGTATTGGCGTCGGGCGGTGTGGAGTTGGACTGGTTCACGCTGCCGTAATACATCATACCGGGCGTGCCTGCCGCGTCGGCGGTGAGGAACCGGAATTTGAAACGGTCGTCTTTCCAGCTGCCGAAATCATAATAAGCGATGGCGATGTTCTCCGCCGTCCAGGTACCGTCGCCGGCGTAGGTGAGCTTGCCGATCGTTGTGTTGTAGGCGGAAGCGAATACGCCTGCTTCGGTGATCTCTACCATTTCAGCGGCCGCGTTCGCGAAGTCGAGGCGGATGCGGTAGATCTTGCTGCCGGTCTGCTCGTTCTGGCCGCCTTCCTGCAGGCGGGTGCCGTTGATGGAATAGGTTACGGGCGTACCGCTGTTGCGGTCCACGAAGCTGAAAGCGCCGTCCTGCAAACGGGTGAATATTTCGAACACCCCGTCTGCGCCCATTTTCATAGGTTTTGCGTTCGCCAGGTCCGTGCCGCCTTCGGTGGCTGCGCCGGTGACGAATACGTTGGCGGGTATCTCGGTAAAGCCTGCCGGTCTTTCCACCACGATCACGCGGGAAGAATCGGCGCGTTTTTCATTGAGTCCTTTGCTGGCGATCACGGTCCATTGCAGCGAGCCGGAAGAAGAAGGCTGGATGCCCGCTTTGCTGGCGATGCTGTTCAGCACCTTGTGCGAAAGCGACAGCGAGTTCTGCACGCCGTTGCCGTTGGATGCAACGGTGTATACCGGGCGCTGGAAGTCGCCGCCGAGCGTATCGAATGCCACTTCGTACATCACGAGGCTGCCGTCTTCGGCCCTTGCGGGACTCCATTCGAAGTTGAGCACGGCGCTGGTGGCGGGCTGCAATTTCAGGTACTTGCCCACTTCGGGATAATACAGTTCTTTAACGGTGGAAATGTTGCTGTTGATGGTCTTTTCTTTTTCGCAGGCGCTAAAAGCCCCGATGGCCATTACCGCGGCCAGCATGCTGCATATTTTAAAGGAGAGGGAACGTATCATGATAAATGCTTTTGATAATTGTTGATAAATGTCAGGAACCCGAATGATCACCAGCCGGAATTGTTTGGCAGGAGGTTGTTGTTCATCTCGATATCCGCCTGCGGCACCGGCCACATGTAATGTTTGGTAACGTCGAACACGCGGCGGTCGGCCACAACGTGGCTGCCGTTCACTTTCATGCCGTACAGCGCGCCGTTCATCACGGTCTCCGCTATTTTCCAGCGGCGGATGTCGAATACCCGCTGGCTTTCCAGCGCCATTTCGCACCTGCGCTCGCGGCGCACCAGGTTGATGAGGGCGGGATTGCCGATGCCTGCGTAGCCGGAGAAGTTCAACGCGGCGGGGTCGGTGAAACCTGCGCGCTGCCTGATCAGCCGGATCGTTTTATCCCATACGGCCTCATCGAGCTGGCCCGTCATGGCTTTTGCTTCCGCGTACATCAGCAGCACGTCTGTATAACGCAGCAGGATGAGGTTGAGACCGGAGTTGTTATTGCCGTCCGCCGTACGGTCGTAGTACTTGCGGAAGTAATAACCCGTGTGGGAAGCGTCCGCTTTGTCGATGGCGTTGTCGCCGCTGCCGGGCGCGGTTTCTATCACCACGGTTTCGCCGCGTTTTGTCACAAAGGAGGAACCGTCGTGGATGATGGTCGCTTCGAGGCGCGGGTCGCGGTTATGGAAAGGATCGTTGTCATCGTAGCCGGAACCGGTTTCGCCGATGCCCTTGCCGTTGGTCATGATATAATCGTCCACCAGCGACTGCGAGGGCGCCATGCCGCTGATGAGCGTGCCTTCGGTGAAGGGGATGAAGAACCGCTGCATGGACTGCGTTCTATGTACGGGCACATATTCCAGGTTGAGGATCACTTCGCTGTTGTTCTCGTTCTCAGGCTGGAATATCCCGGAGAAAGACGGGAAGAGCGTATATGTTCCGTAGGTACCTTTCATGATCTCTTCCAGCACCCCAGCGGCATCGGCCCATTTGTTCTCATACAGCAGCACTTTGGCTTTGAGCGCGGCGGCGGCGCCTTTGGTGATGCGGCCTTTGTCCGCTTCCTGGTAGTCGGCTTTTGCCGGCAATGCGGCGGCGGCTTCGTCCAGCTCGGCCAGCACGTAGCTGATCACCTCCGCTTTCGCGGTGCGCGCGATCTGGAAGCTTTGCTCGTAGGAGATCTCGTCTTTGATCAGCGGCACATCGCCGTACCAGGTAACGAGGTGGAAGTAATGGAACGCGCGGATGAAGCGGGCTTCCGCCATATAACGGCTCTTCAGGCCCGCGTCAAGGTCCGGCACCTTATCGATGTTCGCCAGCAGGTTGTTGACGTTGCGGATGCCGCCGAAGTGGAAGGCCCACTCTCCCGCCACGCGGTTGGTGCGGCCGTCGTAAGCGCCCGCCGCGATGCTTTGCACGCTGCCGCCGTTCACCGGGCTTGAGCAGAAGGAGTTGTCGCTGAGGCTTTCGTTGAAGAAATAATAATCGTCTGAATACATGCCGGCGTAGCAGTTATTCAGGCTTTGCTCCGCCGCTTCCGGTTTTTCCCAGAAGGTAAGGTCGGTGTCCTGGTAAGAAGGCCCGAGGTCGAGCTTCTTGCAGCCTGCCGCGCCCAGCAGCAGCGCACCCAGCACTATTGAACAATATTTTTTAATCCTCATATTTCGATCGTTTAAACGTGGTTAAAAGTTGATGTCGAGCCCCACCGCCCAGATCTTCTGAACCGGGTAGATGCGGCCGCTGGTGGCGCTGCTCAGCTGGTTCAGGTTGAGGGTGTTGTTAAATTCGGTGAGCTCGGGGTCCATGCCGTTCTTCATGCCCGTTACGGTCAGCAGGTTCTGGCCGGTGGCGTATACGCGCACCTTCTGAATGCCGGCGCGTTTGGTAAGGTCCGCGGGCAGCGTGTAACCGAGCTGCACGTTCTTCAGCCTTGCGTACGCGGCGTTCTCCAGCCAGAAGGTGGAGTTGGCGGCGTTGTTCACGGAGGCCGTGCCGATGGTCAGGCGCGGGTACGAAGCGTCCGGGTTGTTCGGCGTCCAGCGGTCGATGTGCTGGGCGTATACGTCGTCCCAGTTGTTGTGGAACGCTTCCACCCCTTCGCCGCGCAGGTACACGTTGCGTTTGCCAACGCCCTGGATGAAGATGCTTGCGTCAAATCCTTTCCAGGTAACGCTGTAATTCAGCCCGAAGGTGAAGCGGGGGAACGGGTTGCCCATCACGAAACGGTCGTTGTTGTCGATGATGCCGTCTTCGTTGCGGTCAACATATTTAATGTCGCCGGGTTTGACGTCGTTCACAAAAGTCGGCCTGGGACTGTTCTTGATATCTTCGAGGCTCTGGTAAAATCCGTCAGCCTGGTAACCGTAATAGGAGCTGATGGGGAAACCTTCGCGGTTGATGTAGGTCACGTCGCCTTCGCGGATAAATGTTTTTCCCTGGAAGTCGGCCACTTCGTTGAGGTTGTCCGCCAGGTTGGCGCCGACGGTGTGGTTGAACGCGCCGGTTTTGGCGCGGTAGTTCACCGCCAGCTCAAAACCCTGGTTCTTCACCTTGCCGGCGTTCTGGAAGGCGGGCGTAGCGCCGTACAGCCCGGGGGCCGGCAGCTGCAGCAGGATGTTGTCCGTGATCTTATGGAAATAATCGTAGCTGAGGGTCAGGCGGTTATCGAGCATCGAAAGGTCGAAACCGATGTTGGCGGAGTTGGCGGATTCCCAGGTGATCACCGGGTTGCCCACTGAAAAAGAGGAGCCGGACTGCGGGAGGTTGTTGAACCCGTACATGTTGTTCACCGTCGTGTATACGTTCAGGTAGCCGTAGTTGGAAATGATCTGCTGG
>JBQCFV010000761.1:0-3953 GCA_051958695.1 Chitinophaga sp.
ATTGCTTAATCTCTTAAAAACATTCCCTTTAAACTTGTCTTGACCGGGCGTTTCCGGGGTTTGCGGCAGATTGTCAATTGCTGATAGCTTGGTATGTTTACAGTACCAGAATCTGACGCTTATGAAAAAGACATTATCAAACTGTTTGATATGGAATAATAGTTCTATATCCATTCAAACCATTGAAAAGACATGCAGTAATTTATCAAATCCTTTACTGGCAAGCGTTTCAACCAACAAAAATATTGTGCGCGGACATCGTTCCGTTGCATGCGAAGTCATTAAAGATCTCGATTTAGATTTTGGTTGATGATAAGCGGGTGATAATCTTGTCGCCTGCTTTTCTTTTTTATACCCCTCCAAACCCAGGATGGTGGCGGAAAGCAGGCACTCCACATACAACTGCAACTTATCCAGTATTACTCATTACGTAAAAAAAAATCTATGTCGCCTCCAAAAAAATTACAAACGAATTGCGTTATGAAAGCGTTAAGTAATTTATATTTGTCTGTTAAAATTTCGTTAAACAACTAAATTATGCTTATGAGGAAAGGTCTAACCGTGCTTTTCCTGCTCCTGGTATGCCTCTCAGGACAGGTATTAGCGCAGAGCCGAACCATTAAAGGAAAGGTTACTGCCGCTGAAGACGGCACCCCCATCATCGGGGCTACCGTGATAGCAAAAGGAACAAATGTTGGTACCGTTACCAACGCCGAGGGTGATTACACCCTGAACGTGCCTGACGGCGTGAATGCGCTGCTCGTTAAATTCATCGGTATGCGCGACCAGGAAGCCAAAATTTCCGGTGACGTCGTGAACGTAGTGCTTACCACCGATGTAACCACCCTTACCGAAACCGTTGTTACCGCTCAGGCCATCCGCAGGGACAAACGTTCCCTTGGCTTTGCCGCGCCCACGGTGAAAAGCGACGAGCTGACCAAAGGCCAGAGCGTGAGCGCGCTCAACGGTCTTACCGGTAAAGTAGCCGGTCTGAACATTTCCGGTACCGCGTCCGCACCCGGCAGCTCCACCCGCATCGTGCTCCGTGGCGGTTCCTCCATCTCCGGCAACAACCAGGCGCTCCTCGTTGTAGACGGTGTGCCTATCGACAACAGCGGCCTGATGGGCGGCGGCGACAGCCGTTCTTCCGTGGACTTCGGTAACAGAGGCAACGACATCTCACCTGATGACATTGAGTCCATCAACATCCTGAAAGGCCCTGCGGCAGCAGCCCTTTATGGTTCCCGCGCTTCAAACGGCGCTTTGATCATCACCACCAAGTCCGGTAAAAAAGGCCAGCAGAAAATGAACGTAACGTTCAACACTGCTAACACCTTTTCCAATGTGCTGAAAATTCCCGAGTACCAAAACGAATTCGGCCAGGGTTATGACGACGGAGCCGGCGGTTACATTACGGACCCTAAAGAAAACTGGAGCTGGGGCGCCCCCTTCACCGGCGAAATGATGGAATGGGGCCAGGAGATCAACGGCAAAAGGCAGGTGAAGCCTTACAGCGCGATCCCTGACAACGTGAAGAATTTCTTCGACCTCGGTATGGCTACCAACAACAACCTCGCGTTCTCCGGCGCAGGCGACAAAACCACCTATTACCTGTCGCTCAACGCCCTGAACTCTGACGGTGTAATGCCCGGCCACTCCGATACTTACAACAGGTACAACGTGCGTTTCAACGGTTCCGCCGAGCTCGCGCACAACCTTACTTCTTCCCTGAACATCAACTACGCCAAGATCAAATCCAACATGGTGCAGGGCGGTCAGGGAGACGGTTCCGTCTGGAACTCCGTAATCCAGATGCCAAGGGATATTCCGCTCACCAGTCTGAAAGACATGAGCAACCCTTACAACAGCTTCGGCAACCTGCTCGACGCAGCAGGCAATCCCGTATACGGTTATTACGGCGCTTACACCGTGAGCCCTTACTGGCAGCTGGCCAACTACCGCAACGAAAACGCCGTTGACCGCGTGACCGGTAATATCCAGCTCGTGTGGAAACCGCTCACCTGGCTGAACATCACCGAAAGGCTCGGTGCGGACGTATATGCGGACCGCCGCAAATACAAATACCCGAAATTCAGCTTCGCCCCGGCAGACAACACTTCCGGCGAATACAGCGCGGCTGCGAACACCCAGACCGCTCCCGGTAAATACCAGGAAGAGATCTTCAACCTCGCAGAGATCGTTCACGACTTCATGGTGACCGCCACGCATGAATTTAGCAGCGACTTCAAAGGAAGCCTGATGGTGGGCAATAACATCCGCCAGCGCCAGTTCGACGCTTCCGACGTATCTACCAACCCCTCCGGCGGCCTGGTAGTGCCCGGATGGTACAACTTCGGCAACAGCAACGGCCCGATCGACGCCACGAACACATTCTCCAACCGCCGCCTCGTGGGCCTGTACGCAGACCTCAACCTGGCTTACAAGAACATGCTGTTCTTTGGCGCTACCGCGCGTAACGACTGGTCATCCACCCTTCCGGCCAACAACCGCTCCTTCTTCTATCCCAGCGTAAACGCTTCATTCGTGTTTACCGAGCTGCTGAACGATTCGAAGGTGTCCAACTGGCTGGAATATGGTAAGATCCGCGCAAGCTGGGCGCAGGTAGGTAACGACGCCGATCCTTATCAGCTGACCACTTACTTCGACCGTACCAACATCAACGCGAACGGTTTCGGTTCCACCCGCTTCCCGCTGAACGGCGTGCCGGGCCTTAGCCAGTCCAACCTGATCGGCAACCCCGATCTGAAGCCTGAGATCACCACCGCCTTTGAGGTTGGTACCGAGCTCAGCTTCTTCAGGAACAGGCTGAGCGTAGACTTCTCTTATTATCAAAACAAATCCAAAGATCAGATCCTTAGCATTCCCGTATCTGCGGCCACCGGCTACACTTTTAAAGTGGTGAACGCAGGTTCCATCCAGAACAAAGGCGTGGAGCTCGGGCTGCGCGGTACGCCCATCCAGACCTCTTACGGCCTGAGCGTGGAACTGTACGGCACCTATGCGAAGAACAACAGTGAAGTGCTTTCCCTGCTGCCCGGTGTAAACCAGGTAGTGCTGGGCGGTTTCGGCGGTATGTCCATCGTTGCCGCCGTAGGCAAACCTTACGGTACTTTCTACTCGCAGGCAGCACAACGCACGCCCGACGGAAAAGTGATCGTAGGCGCCAACGGCCTGCCTTTGCTGACCACCACCTCCGTATATCTCGGTACTTACAACCCGGATTACCAGGCTTCCCTCGGTACCAACATCAAGTACAAGAACTGGAGCCTTTCCGTACTGTTCGATACCAAACAGGGCGGCATGTTCTTCTCCCGCACCAAAGACCTGATGGACTTTGTGGGCGTATCCAAGGAAAGCGCCGCCAACGGCCGCGTTCCCCATCCGTTCCCCAATTCTGTACAGGTTGATCCCGCGAACCCGGAAAAATACATTCCGAACACCACGAACTACGACATGAACACGTGGTGGACGAACCTGATCCCTTCCGGCGAGCAGGTGCTGGACGCTTCCTTCGTTAAACTCAGGGAAACCAGCCTGACCTACCGTTTGCCCAAATCCGTTCTCGCAAGAGGGCCTTTCGGCGACGTGACCATCGGTCTGTTTGGCAATAACCTGTTTATGTGGACTCCGAAAGAAAACGAATATGTTGATCCGGAAGTTAACTCAGGCGGTTCTTCAAACGAACAGGGCCTTGACTTCTCCGCTCAGCCTTCCTTACGGAACTTCGGTTTCAACGTGAAAGTCTCTTTTTAACTGTTAACTAATAATCTGATCAATGAGAAAACTGAATATAAAACTGATTACGCTGGCTTTTGCCGTAATGGCTTTTGCTTCAGGCTGTAAAAAGTTCCTGGACGTGAACGAGAGCCCTAACCAGCCTACCGACGCGGACGTAAATCTGCTGCTGCCTTCGGCGCAGGCGGCTACGGCCC
>JBQCFV010000762.1:0-4282 GCA_051958695.1 Chitinophaga sp.
TTTCAGCTTTTCGTGCAGGGCTTTAAAATATCTGGAATCGTCGTTGGCGCGGGATTCCCAGCAGATGTTCTCCCCGATGCCGCGGAATAGCTCGCCGTTGTCGAAGCGGAACGACCAGCTGTCGTGCGCATGTAATATGCCTTTATCTTTGGTAGCGCGGGCGCTGAAAGCGGCTTGCTTTGTAGTGAATACGGTCCGGCCGCTTTGTTTCAGAATGAAAGCGTAACGGTATTTACCTGTTTCCTGCGGGGCGAAGCGGGCTTTCCAATGCGATACGCCGCCGCTTTGGCCGGATTCATAATAACAGGGTAGCAAAAGCTTTTTGCCGGAAGGGCTTACCAGCTCCATATCGAGCGATACTTCTTCCTGCAGGTAGGGATTATCGAAGTCCGCGCGCAGATCGATGTTCCATTCCGCTTTGCGGTACAGCTCCGCCTTTTTGGCGGCGGGCGTTGCGGAGATGATCGTCGATTGGGCGAACGTGGTGACTATACAAAGGAGAAAGCCGGTAAAAGTGAGCATAGTTTTTTTCATGACGTAAGAATAGAGACGTGAACGATTCAATTTCCGTCATCAAAACTAGCCCATGAACGAGAAGGCGTTTAATGTATTTTTAACAAATACGCATGTTTTCATTTCCATCAAAAAAGGCCGGCCTTTAAAGGCCAGCCCGGTACAATTTTTATCAATTCAAATCTAAAAAAGATCAGGTTTTTGCGTCCTGGTACTGCGCGTTCTTCTTCCCTTCCCCGCCTGTTTCCAGCACGATCACCTGCGGCGTCGTAAAAAATTGCCGGGGGAAATGCACGAAGTATTGATCTTTGGCGATCTCTTCCACCTTCAGCTTTTTCCCGCCGGTCACGGCGCCTGTTATTTTTACGCCGCGCGGCGTTTTTATTTTCAGCAATCCGCTTACCGGCAGGTTGAACACGACCATATTCACCGTGTTGGGTTTGGAAGGAAGGGTGTAATATCCCCAGTCCTGTTTTTCCCAACCGGCATAGCCGCTGTTGTAGATCACCTGCCCGTTGGCCTGCATCCATTTGCCGATCTCCACCGCAATGCGCTGCTCTTCGGGGCGGATGGCGCCATCGCCCTGCGGGCCGAAGTTCAGCAGGAAATTACCACCCATGCTGGTGGCATGCACAAGCATTTCGAGCAATTCCAGCGGGCTTTTCACATGACTGATGCTCCAGTCGCGATGATAGCCCCATTGATTTTCCGGGATGGTCATGCAGGCTTCCCAGTCCCACTTCGTCACCTTCAGATCGGTAACGGGGTTGGGCAAACGGCGTTCGTACCCTGATTCATAATCGCCCATCAGCCTGCCGTTCGAATCGAAGTGACGCGCGCCGAGATCGTCCGCACGAAGGCGGCTGTTCACAATCGCGCCCGGGCTTACTTCTTTCAGCATCTTTTCCACTTCGTACGTCCACCAGCCGTTCTTTTTCACGGACTGGTCCCAGGTACCGTCGAACCAGAAGGCTTTTACCGTGGGATAGTTCGTAGCCAGCTCCTTCAGCTGGTTGTAGGCGAAATCGAGATAACGGCGGAAAGCCACGCTATCTTCCGGCGATTTGATATCATACCGCCAGTCGGGATGATGCCAGTCCAGCACGGAATAATAAAAATTCACGTCGAGGCCTTCGGCGTTGTAAGCGTCCACCAGCTCTCTGAGAATGTCCTTTCCGTACGGCGTACGGCCCACGTTGAACTCCGTGTATTTGCTGGGCCACAAACAAAAACCTTCATGGTGCTTGGTGGTGATGGTCATGTACTTCGCGCCCATGCGTTTTGCCATGCGCGCCCATTCGCGCGCGTTGAACTTTACGGGATTGAACCGGTACATCAGCGAATCCCAGGTAGCGCCCGGTATACGTGCGCTGGACTTCAGAAATTCCGCGGCATAGTTGTACGTTTTCCCGTTCCATACACCGCCGGGGATGGCATACAATCCCCAGTGGATAAATTGCCCGAACCGGTGGCTGCGCCAGCGTTCCATCGCCGCGTCCGTGCGTTTGCCCGTGCGCTGCGCGCCGTATTGCAGGCTGATCTCTTTTTTTGCGTCCTGCGCGGCCAGGCTGCCCGTTGCGAGCAGCATGGCGCATAGGGCGGCCGTTTTCAGTTTTATCATCATGATCTTGATTTGCTTACCATCCCGGGTTTTGTACCAGCGTCGGCACCTTGTTGATCTCCACCTGCGGCACCGGCATAAAATACATCTGCGGATCGGAGAATTTCCGTTTTTCGTATACGAACCGTTCGAACGTAAAGGTATCGCCATTTTTTACAGCACGCATACCGTACATATCGCCATTTACATTTTCATGGAATTTTTTCCAGCGCAGCAGGTCAAAAAACCGGTGCCCTTCCTCGAAAGCCAGCTCCACCCTGCGTTCGTTACGGATCACCTCTCGCATGGCTTCTTTGGAAAGGTCGGCGGTTAACTTGTAAGGATTAAGGCCGGCGCGGCTGCGGATCTGCTCCACGGCGTCGTACACCGCGGGCACGGCGCCCTCGGCTTCGTTCAGGGCTTCCGCGTAGTCCAGCAGTATTTCGCCGTAACGGATGGAAGGCAGGCAGTGCGAAGGCGTTACGCCGAAATTGCCGCCCGCGTTCTCGTCGAGCAATTTGCGCCAGAGGTAACCGGTGCGGGTAGACGAACTATTGGTGTTCAAACCGTCCTGCGGGGCGAACTGGTACAGCCAGATCGGCTCCTGGCGGTTGCTCGAGCGCAGCAGCCAGCTGGCGCCGTTGTAGAGGATGCTGTAATAAAAACGCGGGTCGCGGCCGGTGTACGGGTCGTTCTCATCGTAGCCGCTGCCGGCTTCGTGGATCATTTTACCGTTGGCCATGGGGAACGCGTCCACCAGCTGCTGCGTGGGGAAACTGTAGGTCTGCCCGCCGCGGGACGAAGGCAGCAGCAGGTTTTCCATGTTGCGCGTATTGCCCTGCATCACCTGGAAAATGTGCTCCTTGTTCTTCCGCTGGATGAACGTGCTGTAAAAGCCGTAGCCGGGGCGGGTGGTATTGTCGGTCACCAGCTCGTACACGCCGAGCTTTATCACCGCGTCGAACGCGTCCGCTGCCGCTTTCCAGCGTTCGGGGCGAATGGCGGTATTGCCGGTGAGCTTTTTCTGCTCGTCGCTCTCGCCTACGTTGCCTTCGTTAAAAAGCGGGCTGGCGGCTATCAGCAGCATCTTGGCCTTTACGGCAAGCGCCGCTCCGCGGGTAGGACGGCCATATTCGCCACCCGTCTGCTCCAGCGGCAGCACGGGCGCGATCTCTTCCATTTCTTTCACCACGTAGTGCACGCATTCTTCAAAGCTGTTACGCGGCAGGTTGAAGTCGTCTTCCAGCCCGTACACTTTATCGCCGATCAGCGGCACGCCGCCGTGGGTGCGTATGAGATGGAAATAAAAATACGCGCGGAGGAAACGCGCTTCGGCAACGGCCAGCGCCTTACGTTGCGGCGAAAGCGGGCTGAGGTTCACGTTATCCAGGAAAATGTTGGCCCTGCGGATGCAGGTGTACGGCAGGTTCCAGTGGTCGTTGCGCATGCGCGTGAAATCGGCAACGCCCGCAAACGTGGCGCTGTTGTAGGCCTGCGCGGTTTGCGCGGTGGCGCCGGACCAGCGGATCTCGGAATCGTCGGTGGCGTCGGAAAACGCCCAGAGGCCGCCGCCGAAAAAACCGTTGTCGAGAAAATACGTATAAGAAAGGTTCCGGTAAATGCCGTTGAGGAAATTCATGGTCAGGGCGCTGTCCGAAAAGGTCTTGCCGCGGTCGATGGTGCCCGTGTCGGTTTTATCGAGAAAACCGTCCCCGTCCTTCCGGCAGGCGGCCAGCAGCATCAATGCTGCGGCGGCGCCCAGGACGATCTTTTTATGAAGAATGTTCTTTTGCATGAGTCGGATTATTTAAATGAAACCTGTAAACCGAAATTGTAGATCTTCTGCTGCGGGTAGCTGCTGTAAGCTTCCACCGAACCGCGCCGCGATTCCGGATCTACGTCGTATATCTTGAGGTTGAACCAGGTGAGCAGGTTAAGACCGTTGGCGTACACGCGAACGTCCTGCAGGCCCAGGCGGCGCACAAAAGGCTGCGGCAGCCGGTAACCCAGCTCCACGTTCTTCAGGCGCAGGTAATCGCTCGGGCGCAGCCAGAAGGTAGAGAGATCGTAGTTCACGCCGCCGAGACGCGGGTATTCCGCCACGTCCTTGGTTTCGGGCGTCCAGCCTTTTTTGTGTATCGCCGAGGGAATGCCGTTGCTGTTGCCGAT
>JBQCFV010000763.1:0-2896 GCA_051958695.1 Chitinophaga sp.
CGTTTACCACCGTTCTTTCCGGTTTGGTGGGCTGTACATTGACTACCCTGCGCATGTACATCAAAAGGAAAGGATGGGATATCACGGACATACATTGCTCGGTGAATATGCTCCAGCAAACAGAGCCCTTTAAAACTTCCATTTTCAGGACGCTTTCCTTCGGCCAGCCCGTGACCGATGAGCAAAAGGAACGGCTGCTTTGGATCGCTAAGAACTGCCCGGTTGCCAGGCTGTTGGAAGGGGAGATCGGTATAGATACGAGGTTGTCTGACGACCCGGGCGTGCCCGCGGGTACGGGGAATTATCCTCCGTTGGATGAGGTTTCTGCGGAGGTTACGCAAAATTATTCGGCGCAGTAGCCGAAAAAGCTGCATATGATATGGTTTATACATTCATTATTGAGCGGCCGGCCTGGGTGTGAACTGCGCCAGTTCATAAATGCCTAACTGTTTTTCTATGCCTGCCACTTTATCGACAAACTGGTTAAATCCGCCTTCGCCAAACAGCTGATGCTCCCGTTTTTCAAAATCTTCTCCCAAACTGTCAAATTCATGTTTGGTGATAATTTTGCGCAAGGCGGGAAATAGTACGGTATCTTCCCTGGCTTCATGCGGGCGGTACATGAGAATGAAGGAAGACAGCAGCCTGTTCAGCATTAGTTTATCCGCATCTGTTGTTATCCTGGGCTGCTTCGTCAATTGCAATAGCTGTTCAGTAATATTTCTGCCCTGTTGATGCTGCGTCCGCAATACTTGTACAAGATCCGTATGTTTTCCGGCCTTCTCAAAACGCGGAAAAAGATGATCTTCTTCGAGCTTTTCATGGTAATCTTCTATGAACGTCCGGATAATGCCAGCTGAATCCGTTATTAATTGAGGATTGATACTTTGATTGGACGAGAGCATTGCTAGGAAGTGATCGTACACCAGTAATAAGCGGTTTAAAACACCATGCTCGCGCATGAGATCTTCGGACGGACTTACTTCCTCGTCTTCTTCCCCCCCTTTTTCTCCTTCACAACCAGTCAAAAGCCCAACCCCGGCAATACCGGAAACTATGGACAATTTCAACCCCTTTCCTATAAAATCCCTCCGGCTATGCCTGGAATTGCGTTCATTCTCTCCAAAGTGTTTCATTGAACTTCCCATAAGAACACTTTTTAAGTAGGTGAATAATTGTATAGATATTATCGGGCCACAAACCTTATACCACCAATTAATTGCATTTTTCTTCAGGAGGGGGATGTTGACAGGAGGGTGGCCCCATTATCCGGGGGCCTTCTTTTTGGTGCGTAATCCACAAACAGCCATTCCAAAAAAAAGTGGACAAACCAGGAGAATTTCCGATTGGCCGCATATCAGGTTTTTCCTGATAACTAATGTTTTAAGCATTGGTCGTTCTTGTATATATATTGCTACCCGAATAGGTGGAACCTAGCGGGTTTTGCTTTGCTGGTGTTCAGAACTGGCTTCGATCTCAAGCTTATATCCTTTGCCGCGTATAACGGCAATTTTGATAGTTGGATCAGGGTCCAG
This sequence comes from Chitinophaga sp., assembly GCA_051958695.1. Classification (GTDB taxonomy): domain Bacteria; phylum Bacteroidota; class Bacteroidia; order Chitinophagales; family Chitinophagaceae; genus Chitinophaga. The sequence goes on from JBQCFV010000763.1 coordinate 1,536, forward strand.
CTTTTTTCTAAGTTTTGATATGAACATATCCAGGCTGCGGCCTACTATAACGCCCTCATCTTCCCATATCTCTTTTTGCAGCCGGCCCCGTTCTATGGTCTCGTTAGGGGTCAACGCGAAAATGCGTAGTACACGGGTTTCCGTTTTGGTCAGGTCTGTGGTCTTTCCATTTATCATGAGCTTACGCGTCTCCGCGTCGAACGACATCGACCCCAAAGTGAAAATACCGGCAGGTTGGTCGCCGGGTATAGCAGAATGATTTCCCGGTAAAACGCGCCGCGGTTCGGCAGGTTTCAAAAAAATATAACCCATAACTGCTATTAAAGCCAGGCTGCCCAGCAGGTACCCGATTTTTGCTGTATTTGTTTCCAAAGATTGAAACCTGATGCTTATTGCATAACGCGCTTTCGGCTGCTTTCTTCCCAGACAGGTAATAATGTCATTTTTTTTATTTTTTGATATAGCGTATCCGTAAGCTACGCTGTCATTGGCACCGCTAAGTACATTTACAACATAGTCACTTGCAAGAGGATCTTTGGACAACAAACGATGCGTAGTATTTACCAGGGAGTCGGGTTGAAAGGTAAAAGCATTCTCAAAACTGATCCGGTATTCATTCCCGGCGGTCTTTTTTACCGGAAGTACCCGTGACGTACTGTCGCCCGACTGTAGAAGTATTTCATGTCCGATCCGGCGAAGCAGGACCTCCCTCCTGGCGATATTATAATCATCGCTGCCCGCCGTACTGAACGCCACCCAGATTACAGTGATAAACAAGAGTAATATCAATGCAAACAGGTATCTGCGTTTCCCGGAAAGAAGATTTCTTCTAACAAGCTTCATGTCAAGATATTATTTACAAAGGTTACATTTTTATTTACAATCCAAATCCCTCATTCAGAATGCCATACAGTAATTTCGGTGGATCAGTTATCTATTATCAAATTAACACATTAACACAAAAATCATGAAAAAAATTAGTTATGCACTGATCTTATCGCTGGTTGTGGTAAGTGGGCTCGTATTTGCCAATCGCGAAATTCAAAATGAAGCTGCTAAAAAGTCACCTCCAAAAACACTTACCGATGCTGAAAGGAGGGCAGCAAGGAAAGAATGGGAGGCTACCCCTGCCGGGAAAAATTTCAAAAAATGGGCAGCGTCTCCCGAAGGGAAAAAAGTGTATGCCGCTGAAGCTAAAATAAGGAAGCATATTAGGGATTATACCAACATGGAGGCGGTTGTAACCTCCCTTTCTCTTCCGCCAGGCTCATTATTAGGTTTCGGAGTGATGGCCAGAATTAATGGTGACGATTTTATACTTAGGTTTGACGATGAGCCTCAGCAGCTGCGTAGTCTGAAAG
>JBQCFV010000764.1:0-2075 GCA_051958695.1 Chitinophaga sp.
TGCTCCGCCGCCTCACGGCTGGTGCGCAGCCCCGCGATTACGGGCACATCGTGCAAATGGAGGACATCCATGTAAAATACGGCGAAAATACCATACTCGACGGCATTCAGTGGCATATCAGGCCGGGAGAAAAATGGGCGCTGCTGGGCCCGAACGGCTCCGGCAAAAGCACACTGCTCAGCCTCATCAATGCAGACAACCCGCAATCCTACGCCAACCGCATCAGCCTGTTCGACCGCAGGAGAGGCAGTGGGGAAAGCATCTGGGACATCAAAAAGAAGATCGGCTTCGTGTCCCCCGAACTGCACCAGTACTTCGATTCCAACGCTACCTGCCTGCAGGTGGCGGGCTCCGGCTTCCACGACACCATCGGCTATATGCGCGCCTGTACGCCGGAGCAGCTCGAAAAGGCGCTTGGCTGGATGCAATTGCTCGAAATTAACGGTCATGCGGGTACGCAGTTCAAGCATGTGCCCGAAAGCGTGCAGCGCCTCGTGCTGCTGGCACGCGCGCTGGTGAAGAACCCGCCCCTGCTTATCTTCGACGAGCCCTGCCAGGGCCTGGACGCGCACCAGAAACAACATTTCAAACAAGTGATCGAATCCCTCTGCGAATACCTGCCCGTAACGCTCATCTACGTAACGCATTACGAAGAAGAGCTGCCCGCGCCTGTAGACCGCTTTTTGCGCATCCGCAACGGGAAAATGATCTAAATTCGGATACTTTAATTTCGTCCCTTAAAAAACCTCGACTATGCACCCGAACCACCGGTCCCTAACCCTCGTATGCCTGCTGTTTTGCGCTGCCGCCCTCGCCGCGCTGTTTGCAGGATGTAAAAGCAAGGCCAAAGAAGTAAACCCCGCTTTTGCCAAATACATCGCCGCCTATACCACGGGGATCATTTCCCGGCAAAGCGCCGTACGCATTCAGCTGGCGGGAGAAGTGAACGTAACGCATGCGCAGAACGAGCCCGTGGCGGAAGACGTGTTTTCCTTCTCGCCCTCCATCAAAGGGAAGGCGGTGTGGGTAGACGCTACCACGCTGGAATTCAGGCCCGATCAGAACCTGGAGCCGGGTAAAAGTTATAAGGCGAAGTTCAGGCTGGGGAAGATAATGACCGTGCCGCCCGATCTCAAAGTGTTCGAGTTCGGGTTCGAGGTGATAAAACCCTCTTTTGAGATAGAACTGACGGGTCTTAAAAGCGCCAACAACAGCCGCGACCGCATGAACTTTTATGGAACGGTGCGCATGGCCGACGCGGAGAACGTGCAGGCCGTGGAAAAACTCGTTTCCGTGCAGTACAGCGGCTCCAAAACCACGATCACCTGGAAGCACGACGTAGCGCAGCGCACGTCGGCCTTCACCATCGGCAATATCGCGCGGCAAACGGCGGCATCGCGGATGACCATCAGCTGGAACGGGAAAAGCATCGGCGCGGAAGAAAAAGGCGAGCAGGAAATTGAAGTGCCGGCCATTGGCGATTTTAAAGTGATGGACGTGAAACCCATGTACGACCCCGAAGATTTTGTGCTGGTACAGTTCAGCTGCCCGCTCAACGGCTCGCAGAACCTCGAGGGGCTTATTACGATCAGCGGGCAGAGCGGCCTGCGCTATACGATTGACGGCAGCGAGGTGCGCGTGTATTCGCCGGAACGGCTGGAAGGGAATTATACGGTGATGATCAATGAAGGCATCATGAACGCGTTTGACGACCGGCTGGACAAATCCTTTACGGCCAGCGTCAATTTCGAGAACCGCATGCCCTCCGTGAGCATTCCCGGCAAAGGCGTGATCATGCCGCAAAGCGGGAAGCTGGTAATGCCCTTCGACGCCAGCGGCCTGAAAGCCGTGGACGTGATCGTGGTGAAGATCTATGAGAACAACATCCCGCAATACCTGCAGCGCAACGATCTTAACGGCGACGAAGAGCTTCGCCGTGTAGCCAACCCCGTTATACAGAAAACCATCCGGCTGGATAACGATAAATCAGTGAACCTTCACCGGCGCACGCGTTTCAGCCTCGACCTGGAGCAGCTGGTAAAAACGGAGCCGGGCGCCATTTACCGCGTTACCAT
>JBQCFV010000765.1:0-2824 GCA_051958695.1 Chitinophaga sp.
GTTATTATCCAGCACGCCGTCATGGTTCTGGTCGATGTAACGCTGGCGGCCGGGAGAGTAAAAGTTTACGGCGGAAGACGCGTACTGCCGCGTGGTCTCGTTCTTCTCTATCTCATCCTTGCTTTTCCACACGCCGGCATACTGCATGCCCCAAACGGCGTTGAGCGGCCGGCCTTTTACATAACCGTACATCATATAGTGCGCGCCGTACGGGTTGTCGTAAACGGACACCCTGTCCAGCCCGCCGATGTCTTCCACACGCTGCGTATTGTGTGCAGCGGTAAAGGAGGTGGACCAGCTGAAGTTTTTCCGGCGGATGTTCTCATGGTTCACCGTCAGCTCGATGCCGCGGTTGGAGGTTTTGCCGATGTTGGCGAGGCGTGAGCCGTAACCTGTTTGCGTGGGCAGCTGCACGGTCAGCAGCAGATCGGAAGTAGTGCTGCGGTATGCGTCCACTACGATATCGAGCCGTTTTTTGAAGAACGAAATGTCGAGCCCGGCGTTTAAGGTGGTGGTCTTTTCCCAGGTAAGCCCTTCGTTGGAAATGCGGGAAGGATAATACGCTACCGGCTGCGCGCCGCTGAAGATGTAGCCGCCGGTGGTGGACGACAGGCGGGACAATGACTGGTAACGGGAAATAGCGTCGTTGCCGGAAGTACCGCCGCTCAGGCGCAGCGAAAGCTCGCTCAGCTTTGAGAAACGCTGCATGAACTTCTCATTGCTCACGTTCCATTTAAAGGCGGCCGAAGGAAAGAAGGCCCATTTGTTGTCGGTGGAAAAATTGGACGCCCCGTCGCGCCGCATGGTGGCCGTGAAATAATAACGGCCGCGGTAGTTGTAGTTCATGCGCGCCAGGTGGCTCATCCTGCCCAGGGTTTCGAGCGACGAACCCAGTGCGATCGTTTCTTTCGACGGAAGCGCGCCCATATCGTTGTTCTCGATATCGTCGATAAAATAACCCTGCCCGCTCGCGGTCATATTGTCGTATGTTCTGCGCTGCACGGTAAAGCCGTACATCACGTCGAACGTATGGTATTTGTTCAGCGTTTTTTTATAGGTGATGGTATTCTCGTTCAGCAGGTTGTTGGCCACATAGCTGCTTTTGTACGCATAGCCGCCGGAGTTGGCGTTGATGCGGGTGGGCAGCGTGGAGGGATAATAACGGTCGATGCCCCGTGTAAAGTCCGAATACGAAACGGTGGAGCGGACCGTCACTTCTTTAATGGGCTTTACTTCGATGTAGGCCATGGAGCTGAGGCTCTTTTCCAGCTGGTCGTTTTTCTTCAGCAGGGCGTTGGCCAAAGGCGAATCGAACAAAGTGCCGCTGTACCATTGGGAGTTCCAGTCGTTCAGGCTGCCGTCTTCCTTATAAGCCGCAATGGTCGGCGCGAGAAAGATGGTGGAGCGGTACCAGAGCGTTTGCGTGCCTACGTCGGCGTTGTTCAGCGCGCGGTCTACGTTCGAGTAGTTAAAACGTACGCCTGCCTTTACGAACTTGCTGATCGTCCTGTCGAGGTTGAGGCGCACCTGGTAGCGTTTCATGCCGCTGTTGAGAATGATGCCCTGGTTGTTGTTGAAGTTTGCGGAGAAATAATATTGCGTGGCCTTGTCGCCGCCGGAAGCGGAAAACGTGAGGTTCTGGTAAGGCGCGCGTCGGGTGATCTCCTGCGTCCAGTTGGTGCCTTCGCCAAGCGCCAGCGGATCGGGGTATGGATATTCTTCCAGCGGCCTTGTCTGATTGGCCGTTCTGGAAAAATAAAAGCGGTCGTTTTGCAATTGGGCAAATTCCGTCGCGTTCATGAGATCAAGGTAGCGGGGCAGCTCGGAAAAACCGACGTCGTTACGAAGGGTGAAATTCGTTTTGCCGGTTTTGTTGCCGCCTGTTTTGGTGGTGATGATGATCACGCCGTTGCTGCCGCGGGAACCGTAAATGGCGGTGGAAGAAGCGTCTTTCAGCACGCTGATGCTCGCGATGTCCGAGGGGTTCAGCTCGTTGAGGTCGTTAATGGCATCCATAAGCCCGTCCACGATATACAGCGGTTCGTTGCTCGCTGAAATGGAACGCGTGCCCCTGATGCGCACGGAAGTACCCGCGCCGGGCTCGCCGGTGGTGGATACGAACTCCGCGCCTGCGATGCGGCCCTGCAGCATCTGGTCTACGCGGTTCACCGGCACGTCCGCCAGGTCCGCCACCTTTACGGTAGACACTGCGCCGGTGAGGTCCTTCTTGGTAACGCTGCCGTAACCGATCACCACTACTTCGTTCATGCTTTTTTTGGATGGCGTCAGCTTGACTACCAGCGGCAGTTTGATATCTTTCACGGGCAGCGCTTTTCTTTCAAACCCGAGATAGGAGATAAAGATCACGTCCTGCCGGCCTGCCACAATGCTGAACTCGCCTTTTTCATTGGTCTGCACGCCGCGGGTGGTGCCCGCTACGGACACGGTGGCGCCGGGAAGCGGGTTGCCTTCGTCGTCCGTTACCGTTCCTTTCACCGGCGGATCGGCAACAGGTTGTACCGGCGGCGGCGTAGCGGCGGCCCTTTGCGCGCGCGCTTTGATGGTAATGGTTTTGCTGCTGATCTCGTAATCGATGGGCTGGCCGTCCATTACCGTATGCAGGAATGTTTCCAGCGGCATGTTCCGCGCGTTCACCGTTACCGGTGTGGTTTCCGCCAGCAGCGCCTGGTTGTAAAAAACCACGTAGCCCGTCTGTTTTTCAAGCCGGGTAAAAATTTCCCTTAAAGAAAGGTCTTTCCCGCGGAGCGTTACGGTCTGGGCGGTAACCTTGCCCTGGACCTGCAGGCAAAGCACGGTGACCATC
>JBQCFV010000766.1:0-15206 GCA_051958695.1 Chitinophaga sp.
TGATAAAAATCCGAGTTATGAAAAAAGTACTGCTTGCTTTCGACGGTGGAAATTTTTCCCAGGGCGCTTTCGATTTTGTGCGCCGCCTCAATGAACTGGAGCCGCTTCTGCTCGGAGGTTCATTTCTTCCCAGGTTGGATATTTCTTCCAGCTGGAGTTATTCGGTTGGGAATATTGCCCATACCGCAGCTTTGATGGAGGACCTTGACCCAGACATTGTTCAACAGAATATAGAACGTTTCAGGTCCCAATGTCACAGCCACTCCATTGAATGCCGTGTTCACAAATTTCCGTTTGATCTGGCGATCCCGGAACTGAGGAAAGAATCCCGTTTTGCCGATGTGCTGATACTGGGCAGCGAATCCTTTTATCATCAGCTCGGATTTGAAGCGCCCAATGAATACATGCGGATGGTGATCCAGGATTCGGAATGCCCGGTGATCGTTGTTCCGGAACATTTTCCATTTCCTAAAAGCGTATTGCTGGCATACGACGGCAGCAGGGATGCGGTATTCGCCATTAAACAATTTGCCTGCCTGTTCCCCTCTTTCTCAATGCTTGATGCCACGTTGTTATACGCCTCCCCAAAAAAACAGGCCGGCGTTCCCGATGAGGAATTTATAACTGAGCTGGTCGCCAGGCATTATCCCAGGCTTACGGTAAAAAAGCTGGAGGACAACCCCGGGCATGTTGTATACGACCTGCCTGACGAGCCGGATGACCCGATCATGGTTTGCGGTTCATACGGGCGTTCCGATCTGTCGCTGATGTTCAAAAAGAGTTTCGCGGCCGATATTATCAACGAACGGAAAATCCCGCTATTTATAGCACACTTTTAAGCATAAAAACACATTCCCATGAAAAAGATCATAGCCGCAGTTGATGCGCTCAACTTTACAGAGAACGAACTTAGAAGCTATCGTTACATCGCTGATAAAGCGCGCGGTCATCTTACTATCCTGTTTCTCGAAAATATCGCCGGCGAATCCATTCTTCAAACCACGACGCTGGAAACCGGGTATCTGAATTACAGCGACCTCTATGCGGAGAGCGTAAAGATCCGGCAGGAAAAAGCGGAAGAAAATCGTAAGCACCTGATCAACTTTTACCGGGATAATTGCATGGACGTGACAGTACGGCCATTACCGGGAGTACCGGCAACGGAGGTATTGGCGGAAAGCCGCTTTGCGGACCTGCTTCTGGTGAGGAACAACACATCCTTTGCAACGATCAATGATACCAATCCGCCGGTTTTTATAAAAGATATGCTGGCGGATGCCGAATGCTCCGTTATGATCCTTCCTGAAACCGTCCATTATTTCAAGGAGATCGTTTTCACTTACAACGGCACGGCATCTTCCACATATGCCATCCGGCAGTTCACGCAGATCTTCGACGACCTTAGCGAAGTACCGGTGAAAGTGCTGTATGTTCAGGAAAAGGACAATAAAGCGCTGCCTTCCGGTAAGCTGATCAAAGAATATCTCACCCGTCATTACGAAGAGGTTGTTTTTGAATCCCTGGAAGGAACGCCTTCGGCTGAACTGCTGGCGCAAACGATGCATAGAACAAGCTGCGTCATCACTTTCGGCGCATATGGCAGGAGCAGAACATCCCGGTTTTTCCATCGCAGCGGGTCCGACAGCATTCTCCGGACGGCTAATATTCCCCTTTTCATTACTCACTTTTAAATCATCCGCCATGAAAATATTCATCACGGAAGAATTTCTGATCAGCGGCATACAGGACGAATTTCATTTTCGCTATCCTCATCTGAAGCTTGAGTTCTTTAAAAATCCCCATGGCCTTTTTGATGGCTGCCCGAGGGAAGAACGGATCGCGCCGGATACGCCGATCGACGATATCCGCAACATTCACTCCGCCGCCTGGATAGATATAGGTGAATATGTTACGGTAGCGGAGCTGGAACGGCAATTTTTACATTTGCTGGGCCTCAGCGCACAGGTGTTCCGGAGATCCGGCGGCATATGGCTGGAGACCACCGCGCTGGATGAACGTACCCTCGGCGATCTTGAAGCGATGGGAGCGCGGCTGCCGCGTAAAGAAGAGATTTCTGAAACCGATCTAAACGAACAATCATGAAATTGTTGGCCCTGGCGGTACTTGCCGTCTTTTTTTTCGCAGGCTGTTATTCCACGCAGCTTACAGGCTACTGGCGCTCGTCGCAGGAACCGGTCCGTAGGTACAATAAGGTCCTGGTGGTGGGCATGATGCCGGATTCGGCCATGCGTCTCCGTATGGAAGCGCATGCGGCCGGCGATCTTACCGATTTCGGCGTTCCTGCGCTCACGTCCCTGGAGGGTTTTGATGCATCCCTGTTCCTGCAAACCGAGGATAAAGATGTGATGCAGCAGTTCAAAGAGAAAGGGATCGACGGAGTGCTGACCATCACGCTTGTCAGCGAGTCGCTGGAGGGATTTTTCCTGCCCGGAAGTCTCTATCATCTGCTGTCGGATTATTACTCCAGCGAGTATTACCGGCTGTTTGCTCCCGAATACTACCGGGAAGGCAGGAAATACGCCTGGGAAAGCAGTTTTTACGACGTTGGGACCGGCGGGCGGGTATTCGCCATCCAAACCGTAACCTTTGATCCCTCATCCATAGAAGCAATGGCGCATGAATACGGCAAGGTTATGTCGCGCGAGCTGCGCAGGCATAAAGTAATATCCCGGCCTTAAGAGCCGGGATTTCTTTTTAGAGATGACTGATGAATAATGCCTTTGAAATATATTTCACCAGGGGGTCCGCATGACTGGCGGAAAAGAATGCAGACCATCCGCTCCGGCCATAAGCGCCCATTATCATGATGATATTGTCTTTCCCCAGCACATATTCCAGCAGGCCGATGCGGCTGTCTCCCCGCACCTCGTGAAAAATGACGTTTTGGTAATGCAGGTGAAGCCAGGAGCGCATTTTTTGCATTTCTTCGGTATCGATCCTCTTTTCGCTGTCCGCTGTTATAACATAAACGGTCCTGTCCGCAAGACCGGGGAAGAATGCAGAAAACTGTTTGATCGCAAAAACAGAGGAGGGACTGCCGTCGTATGCGAAAACGATTTCATCCACTCCGTCGAATCTTTCCGGCACCACCAATACGGGGCATTCGGCTTGTGAAAGGATAGTGCGGATGAAAGATGAGGGGAGTACGGCGGCGGATTCCCGCATGCCCAGCGCGGGATCGATCAGCAGCAGGTCCGCGTATCTGCATTCCATTAAAATACTGTCTATCCGGGAGCCGGATATCCTTATCATGTCCGAATGTACGGACAGGTTTTCACATATTTCCTTAAAACGGGTGGTTGTCCGGTCCCGGCATTCCTGCTGGAGCTGTTCCAGCGGTTTTTCTTCAACGGCGGAAATGCCGCTGAAAGCGATCTCATCACGGATAATGGCCGCGGTTCGCCGGCTATGCGGTTCATGCTGCAGGAAAATTCCGGTCAGCGTACTATTGTTCAGTTTGCATATATAAGCGGCAAAGTCTAAAGACCACCGGTTTATTTTGAGCTCATCGGTGAGGAAAAGTATTTTTTTCATAACTCAGTTTTCTCAAAAGGTACGATAGGGAAGGGGCTGGGACAATGACAGCAGTCACCGGCGGGCGTGATGATTGGCGGCCGCCCGTGGTTTTGCGTCATTTTTCAGTTTATTATCCGGACGTAGGTTTGTTTGTATAAATCCAGGGGTATGAAAAAAATGCTTGTTGTGATCGAAGGCCGCCATTTCACGGAATCCCAGCTCGAGGCGGCGGGCTATATTGCACGCCTTGCCGGAGGCAGGGTAACTGTTGCATTGCTGGAAGGTTGGCCGCCGGTAAAACATTTTTTGATACCAGCCGTCGGAGATGGAATGTTTTTCAATGACCGCTCTGAGCGGGAGCGTAGCCGGGAACTTCATGAAGAAACGGTTGAAGGCACCGAAAGGGTACGTGCGGCCTGTTCGGCAAGGGGAATGGACATTACGTTACACACCTACACCAGCTCCGCGATGGAGGCTATTCTTCTCGAAAGCCGTTTTGCCGACATAATGCTGGTGCCGCATATTCTTTATTCTGCCGGGTTTATCAGGGAGCTTCTGAAAAAGGCGCAATGCCCGGTAATGCTTCTTCCCGGCAACATGCAGGTCATAAAAGAAGTGATATTGACCTACAACGGGACCTTCTCTTCGATGTATGCTATCCGTACCTTATTTCAGCTCTTTCCGGTACTGGCCATGCGGAAAATAAAACTGATCTGTGTACAGGAAAAAGGCGTGAAGAAGATCCCTCATGACAGCTTGCTGCATCAATATCTAGAAGGCCTGTGCAACAGGGTGGAATACCTGGTGCCGGAAGGGGACCCTGCCAAAACCCTGCTCGTTCTGCTGCAATACAGGAAACATACATTGGTAACTTTCGGGGCGTACGGAAGAAACAATACCTTGCAGTTTTTTAACGGCAGCGTGGCTGAAGATGCACTTGATCTGAACCATGTATATGCCTTTGTGGCGCATCCATGAAGATGATCATTCGCCCAGTACGAGGAATTTACGGAAGATCTTTTTACGTTTGGCGTTATATTTTTGCCTCGCAAATTTTTTCAGGTGACCGAGTGCTTCCTCCGTATCGTCTGTGATCATAATGAGGTCAAGGTCCCCGGCATCGACCATTTTTTCACTCAGCATGATAGTGAGCATTTCAGATACGGGATTCCAATAATCTTTACCCATGAGCACGACAGGGAAATCGAGTATCTTTTTGGTCTGGATAAGCGTGAGCGCTTCAAAAAATTCATCCAGCGTACCGATGCCGCCGGGCATTATCACGAAACCATAAGAGTATTTGAACATCAATACTTTTCTTACGAAAAAGAACCGGCAATTAAAGTGTTTGTTCAGCCACCGGTTGGGCTGCTGCTCTTTCGGCAAACGGATATTGCAGCCGACGGCCATCCCGTTGTTTTCCCGGGCGCCGCGGCTCGCAGCTTCCATAATACCCGGTCCCCCGCCCGTCATCACCGTAAAGCCCAGCCCGGCGATGCCGGCGCCGATTTTCCTTGCCTCTTCGTAGTATTTCGATGCAGGCAGTACGCGTGCGGAACCGAACACCGCGATGCAAGGCGGTACGAAGTGGAACACGCGGAAACCCATAATAAATTCCACCAGTATTTTTAACAGGAAAAAGAATTCCCGAACGCGCGAGCGCGGCCCTTCCAGGAAATAGGTTTCTTCCTTTAATGACGGGTCTTGCTGAGGAAGCTTTTTGCTGCGGTGATCAAAGGTAATTTCGGGCATAACGGCTTATTTCAGGCAAGGTCCTGAAATGACGCTTAATCTGCAATAACAGGCATCATACATGGTAATGATTGCCATCAGTTGATCATCCCTTCGAGTTTTTTCTGTTCGGAGATCATGATACAGCCTTCTTTGATGGAGATCAGGCCTTCGTCTCTGAAATCGCCGAGCGTTCTGATCAGCGATTCCTTGGCTACGCCTGCGATGGCGGCAATATTATCCCGGCCGATGTCAAGGCTGAAGCCGGGCGTTTTGGAGGGATTGTATTTACGGTCGAGATAAAGCAGGGCTTCGGCGACTTTTTTCCGTAAGGAATTATAGGCGATACCAAGCAAGTGTTGTTCGTTCTCCGAGATGTTCTCGGTAAGCAGCCTGAGAAATTTTTTCATTACGTCCATGTTGTTGTACAACAGCGCTTCGAAATCGCTTTTGGGAATCACTGCAAGTTCCGCGGGTGTGATGGCTTCAGCTTCGTCCTGGTAAGTGCTTCCTTCCAGCAACGCTTTGTAGCCCAGGAAGTCCCCTTCATGGTAGATCCGCGTGATAATTTCCTTTGCGTCGTCGTTATGGCGGCTGGTTTTTATTTTCCCTTTGAGTATGTAATAAAGATAACCCGGATGATTGCCTTTTGCGTAAACGAGTTGTTTCTTTTTATAGGAATTCACATTCCTTCCTTCCCGGAGTTCTTTAAGGAGGTCGTTGCCATTCGCCGTATTAAGCAGGGTATTCAGCCCGTTCAGGTCCGGGGCAAGCTCCTGGCGGAGCCGCTGGCTTTTTTTGAGGCGGACCTCAACCGCATGCAATAACTCCATCGGATCGAAAGGCTTTGTCAGGTAATCGTCCGCGCCAAGTTCCATTCCCTTCCGGATATCGGATCTTTCCGTGCGTGCCGACAAAAAGATAAAAGGCGTTGCGCTCATGTCTTCCCGCTTCTGCAGCATGTGCAGTACACCGTAGCCGTCCAGCAGAGGCATGGAAATGTCGCAGATGATCAGGTCGGGCTTATGCTCCAATGCCAGATGCACGCCTTCCTTGCCGTTAGAGGCGGTAAGCACCTTATAATCGTCCATTTCCAGAATTTCGGCAATATTCTCCAGCACCTCTGAGGTATCTTCAATAACAAGGATCGTGGAAGGCATGGGAGATAACATTTTGTATTAAAATACTGCTGTAACGCCGTAAAGTTACTGTTTTACCTCCTACCGGCAATGGGGTTGTTTTCAACGGTAACGCGCCCTTTTTGCAAGCTTTAACTTTTCCCAGTTCAGTATTATCACCATGCAGGCCGCGGCGAGCAAAACCGGGGAAGGGAAGGCTGAACCGGCTCCAAGAGGGGCGATCGCCCAGAAAAAGAATATTCCGGCCATAAATGCGGCCTTTCCACCCTGCCCGTTGCTCAGCATACAAATTCCCGTCAGCAGCTGCAACCCGGCTATCGTGCCTACGATCAGGGGGATGTGCCGGCTGAAAGGGCCTTCGATATAATTTACATACCAGTCAAAAACCGCGACGTTGGCGAACGCAAGATAAATCTCCGGGGATCTCGCGGCCAACACGCCGTTTGCAATTGCCGCTGATACGAATATCACCGCCATCCATGCCCGGCCCGCGCGCGGGTCCCTGAAAGCCATTACGAGCAAAAGCAGGCTGATACCGTTGGTGATATAGAATTCGGGAGAAAAGATATTGGCGAACATAACGGGAGATTTTGTTGAACGAAAAGATGACAGTACGAAGGTATATTCAATAAAACCGGTAGAATATGACGGAGAAAACGATGAATAATGACAATCATCATCACATCCGGCGCGGCAGGTCATTGGTAAGACGTTGTGGCCGGAGGATATTTACACCGTGACTATAATTGTTTATTCAAAACCGGATCATATGCACACTGCTTATTCTCACCCTGCACGGCCTTTTAATTTGCCCGCGGCGTTGCCCGCAGAAATAGCCTGGGGTATTACAGCGCTGTTCGCCTGGCTGGGACTGCCATTCCTTCGGGAATTGCTGGTATGGGCCCTGCTGAAATTGTACGAGATGTTTGTAATGTATATCTAGCCATTTTTAAAACGTTTCAAAATGAATACGGAACATTATCTGATCTCCGTCGTTTACCGTGGCAAAAGCTGGCAGCTGCCGGTGGAGATCGCCCATGACAGCATCCTCCTGCGCATCAGGGTAAATATTGAAGGTCTTGAGGTCTGCTTCGCACGCGATGGTCATAACGGCCTGCGCCCGCTTAATCATCAGGACGATTTTGAACCGGAATTGCTGTACCTGATTGGCAAAGCCATCCAGCAGCAACGGCCCGTTCAATATACAGGGATCGCATGAGCCGGATCCTTACCATTACGCTGAATCCCGCTGTAGATAAAAGCGCTTCTGTAGATTCATTACAACCGGATAAAAAACTGCGTTGCACTCAACCTGTTTTTGAAGCGGGAGGCGGGGGTGTCAACGTGGCCCGGGCTGTAACCCGGTTGGGCGGTTCTTCGTTTCCGCTTTATTTTTCCGGCGGTCCTTCTGGCAAACGGCTCGCTGGATTGCTGGATAAAGAAGGGATTGAAGGGTTGGCCGTCGAAATAACCGGTGAAACAAGGGAAAATCTGAATGTCACTGATGGGTCTTGCGGGCGGCAATACCGTTTCGTGATGCCCGGCCCTCCGGTAACCCGTGCCGAATGTGCAGCGATGCTGAACGCGGCCCGCAAAACGATGACCGGTAAAGAATATGTCGTTATCAGCGGTACTTCGCCTTTCGGTGTGGACGAAGCTTTTTACCGGGAGCTTGCAGATGCGGCGCGGGAGCGCCGGGTGAAGCTCGTTGCGGATATCTCCGGAGAAGGTTTTCGCCATGTGCTGCAGGCAGGCGTTTACCTTGCGAAACCTAACCTTGGAGAGCTGGCCGCCTATGCCGGTGTGGATAAATTGCAGGAATCTGATGCCATTGACATTGCACGGGATATCATCCGGTACCGGCACTGCCGGGCATTGGTTATCTCCATGGGGGAAAGCGGAGCTTTGCTTGTAACCCAGGAAATAACAGAAAGGATCGCCGCTCCTGTCGTAAAGCGGTTGAGTACCGTAGGGGCGGGAGACAGCATGGTGGCCGGCATCGTGCTTGCGCTTCAGCGGGGAGGCGGTATCCCGGAAGCAGTACGTTTCGGGATTGCTTGTGGAACGGCGGCAACGCTTAACCCCGGTACGGCTCTCTGCAAAAAAGAAGATGCCGAACGGCTCTTTCAATCCATCAAACATTGAAATTGTCCGCGGAATCGTTAACTTCCCTGTAACAGGGCCGTATTTATGAGTCATTTTTCTAAAATACCGGACATACAATTCCTGCTGGCAGTAAATGCCGCGATGATGGAAAATTGGGCAGGACTTGCCGCCATCGTAGAATTGCCGGCATTTGACCTGATTTATGAAAATAGCGGCGCGAAACGTATTGAAGGGAATGCAAGATCAGCGAAGGAAATACTCCTGGCTTTGCCCGATGAAGAAAATAAAGGATGGTTCAGGCTGGCAGTAACGGGAGGAGATGTTCATCTTTACTTTGAAAAAATCGGGTTTAAATACGCTGATCGCTCATTTTGCATGTATCGCGTGACTGATTCGCCGGAAGACCGCCTGCATAAAAAACAGTTGACCCGCGAACTGGAACGCTTCGGCGCATTATTCGATTACGCGAGTATCGGCATACTCGTATCGAACCAGTTGGGGGAGATCGTAATGATCAACGATTTCGCACTGCGTCAGTTTGGTTACGAAAGAGACGAACTGGTGCATCAGAAAGTGGAAATGCTGATCCCGCAACGCGTGCACCGGCAGCATGTAAAACACCGCGAACGTTTCAATACCCATCCGCAAAGCCGCCCGATGGGCATGGGGCTCGATCTTTTCGCGGTGCGACAGGACGGCACGGAGTTTCCCGTAGAAATAAGCCTCAGCTATTATAGCAACGAAGAAGGACGTTTTGTGATCGCTTATGTGAATAATATTACCGAACGGAAAAAGGCGGAGCAGGAGATCGAAAAGATGAACAACGAACTGGAGCTGATGGTGGAAGAACGCACGTTGCAATTACGGCGGGCGCTGGAAGAGCTTGAAAGATCGAAAGAAGAACTTACGCAGGCGCTCGGAAAGGAGAAAGAGCTGAGCGAACTGAAATCCCGGTTCGTTTCAATGGCATCCCACGAATTCCGGACACCGTTAAGCACCATACTTTCATCCGCTTTTCTCGTTAAACAATACGGCAGTGAAGAAGAGTTGCTCAAACGTAATAAGCACCTGCAACGGATCATCACTTCCGTGAACGTATTGACCGATATATTGAATGATTTCCTTTCAGTAGGTAAGATCGAGGAGGGAAAGGTCCAGGTGCGCCTTTCTCAGTTCGATGTCAGAGAGCATATGCAGGCTTTTATCCAGGAACTGCAGGGCATGCTGAAAGAAAGACAGCTGATAGATTATGTGTATTCGGGCAATTCGGAAGTGCTGCTGGATCCTTCGCTGTTCAGGCACATAGTGATCAATCTCCTGGGCAATGCCATCAAGTTTTCCAGCCCTGGCACCACGGTACGTATCCTCACAAAAGTTGCGGATAAAAAATTGCTGCTGACAGTGGAGGACGAAGGTCTTGGCATATCGGAAGAAGACCAGCAGCACCTGTTTGAGAGATTTTTCAGGGGCGCTAATGTCAGCAATATCCAGGGGACCGGCCTGGGATTGCATATCGTGAGCAAATACAGCGAAATGATGCACGGGAAAGTGACCTGCCGGAGTGCCCTCGGCAGAGGAACGATGTTCTCGGTTGAATTTGATCTGGAACGATGTGTCGTTTAACCCTACTCCAACACCCTGATCTCCGTCCTCCTGTTCGCCTGGTGCTCCGCAACACTGCATTTCACCCCGTTACCGCAACGATTGACCAGCCGCGATTCCCCATATCCCCTGGCGGTCATCCTCCCTGCATCGATACCTTTTTGCGAAAGATATTCCACCGCTGCGGCAGCGCGCCTTTCAGACAAGGCCTGGTTATAAACGTCGCTGCCCCGGCTGTCTGTATGAGAGCTAAGCTCGATGCGAACGCCGGGATGGCTGGACAGCACGAGAGCCAATGAATCCAGCACCGCCGTCGCATCCGGCGAACGGATATAGCTCTTATCGAAATCATAATAAAGATGGGGGATCACAAAAACTTCTCCCGGCTCGGGCCTTTTCACGACAGGCGGCGGCGCAGGCGCGGCATGGATCACCGGCGGAATGAGCGCGAACGCGTAAATATCATCGCTCCCTTTGCCGCCAGGCCGGTTGGAAGCAAGATAACCGCTGACCGGATCAAGCGGAACGAAATAAAAATCGTCATAGCTGGAATTAAATGGCCGCCGCAGGTTCTGCGGCGCTCCCCATCGATCTTCCGCGCCTGCGGCTTTAAAAATATCCAGCCCGCCAAGCCCCGCATGACCGCTGCTCGCGAAATACAGTGTATCGTCGTCTGTTATCACCGGAAACAGCTCATCATCCGGCGTATTGACCGCCGCGCCGCAGTTTTGGGGCGGCTGCCAGCCCCCGGAAGCATCGCGGGTACAATACCAGATGTCCGTCCCGCCCAGCCCGCCGGGCCTGTCGGACACAAAATAAATAACACGGCCGTCGTTGCTGAGCGCGGCATGACCGGTAGACCAATGGTCTGTATCGTTATAAGGGAAAGGAACGGCCGTTTTCCCGTCCGACACATACAACGCTAACCTTCGCGTACCAACCTTCCGGCCATTCTCCTTTTCAAAGGGTAGCCGCCCTTCGCGGCTGACGGTAAAATAAACCGAATCGCCGCGATAGGCGGCCGGCCCGATATGATAACGGCCAACATCGATCACGGAAGACAGATCGTCCACATTGATCCTCGCGGGCGGGCTCCCCGGCCGGTCTAACGCATACACCCTGAAATACGGCTCGCCGTTTTGCGGCGAAATTTTTTGCGTAGCAGGCGCCAGCCGGTTGAAGTTCGAAGTATAATACAGCTTGCCCTGCTCCATAAATGCTCCCCAGTCCGAATAAGTACTGTTCACGGTGGAAAGATTGTCAAGATGCACAAGACTGTCGGCTTGCCACGACAGCGCCGAATCGCAGCCTGCTATGCGGTCCTGCAGGTCGCGGGAACCTTTGTAGCGGCTGTAGCTGGTTTTGGCGGAATCGTACCGGCCCAGCATTTTCTGCATGTCGCCTACGTTGAGCCAGAGCGAATCCGCGCCGGGAAATTTTTGTATATACGCGGTATACGCCGCAGTTGCTTCCGGGTATTGTTGCAACGCTTCATAGCTATAACCAAGCCGGTAATATACGATAGGCTTCGCTTTCGGATGACGCGCCAGCCGTTCGTAAATAGGCGCCGCCTTGCTGAAACGGTAGGCGCTGAAATACCGGTCGGCGAGCTGCTCATAACCGGGCTGTTCCTGCGCCAGGCCGGTCAGCATGCAAAGCAGGAACAGGAGTGTGAATGAAGATCGCATATCCGGTCTTTTAAAAATATCTCGGGGAAATTTCTCTTTTTTGTTTTTTGGGAAACAGCAGGCTGACCGAGATCTCATGGCTGCCGGATTGATAAGAGTTCAGTCCGCTCACCGTGAAGTCGTAAGCATAACCCACCCGCAGCCATTTGGTCGCATACACTTCAAGCAGGGCGGCAATCGCATCCTGCCTTTCCAGGCCGCTCTGCAGGTTTGCTTTGTCCCATAGCTGGAAACCTGTTCTGTACGACGCGCCAAGCCATACGATCTCATGGATCAGCAGGAATGCATTGACGTCGATATTCGACGGCCCGCTGAAATCTTCCTTCCAGAGAAAGGATGGCTTTAACTTGAAATGCTCGCCCATATCGAGCACCATACCCGCCCCTACGTACATATGCGGCTCACGCACGATGCTGGTGAAAAATTTCCCGTTCCAGTTGTACGATTGCAGGCCGGTAACCTGCAGCAGGTTATTGACGGAAGCCGTCATATAATATTTCGGGGTGTAAAACAGCACGCCGAAAGAAGCGTCCGGCTCCACATGACTGGGCTTGCCCACCGGTATCCGCTCGTCGTTATCGTCCACATATTCAAGTACGGAGCCATCCATCTGGTATTGCAGGATGCCGCCGTTGATGCCGAAACACAACCGTTTGGCGCCTTCTTCGTCCAGCGGGATGCGGTAAGTGGCGCCGATGCCCGCAGTGATCGTTTTTTGCGCGCCCATCTCGTCCATCATAAATGTGCCGCTTAACGCCAGCCTTTCTTCGTGAACGTTGGTGAGCCAGTCTGCAGAAGCCCCGGTGGTTACCGGCGCGCCGTCGATCCCCGTCCATTGCCGCCGGTGAATGATGTTCACGCTGGTGCCACCGCGGTAGCCCGCGTAAGCAGGGTTGAGGTTGAGCATGTTAAACACGTACTGGCTGAACTGTACTTCCTGCTGGGCCCTGGCGGGGAACCAGCACGCGAGGCTCATTGCAAAGCATATCAGCATTTTATGGTTCATGTCGCCAGGTTTTCCGTTTTTGCATAAATCATCTTAGAGCTTCAGCCGCTTCAGCTCCTCCGATTTTGTTTCGAGTTCCAGCATGAGGTCGGCGATGATCTTTTTCAGCCTCGCATTTTCATGGGTCAGATAATCCACCTGGGTCTGGATGGATTTATAATGATTCTCGGATTCGTCTGCCTCGGATTGTTTTTTCCACCGGGAATAAACGCTGTAGGAAAGGTTATATTCCTTCAGGATCTTTGTTACCCCCGACTCGCCCGCCCGTTTGAGAATCAGCCGTTTTTCTCCGCTGGTGAATGTTCTCCGCTTGCGAGGCATATAACTTTATTTAGGTCCGGATAAAAGACACTTAAAAAGCGGGGAAACCTCCGCCGTTTCATAAAAAAAACGAGCGGATCAGGAAATTACGCCATAGCTCCGCATCAGCCGGGTGAGCGATACCAGGTTAAAAACATTGAGTTTCTCGAAGATCCTTCTTTTATAGGTATTGGCGGTGGAATACTGGATGTTCAGCTGCCGGCAGATGTCCGGCAGCGAAATGCCTTTATCCAGCAGCACCGCGATTTCCATTTCACGGGTGGAGAGCCCGTCGAAGGGGTTGGCGGATTTTTTGTCGTAGCTTTTTTCCGCCAGCAGTTCGGCCAGTTCCGCGCTGATATATTTCCTGTTTTCCAGCAGGCGCTGGATGGCCTGGATGATCTCGCTGTCCGGCGCGGTTTTATGCAGGAAGCCGCTGGCGCCCAGCTGGATGCTTCTTACACCATAGATCTCTTCGGGGTGCGTGGTGAATACAAGTACCTGCGGCTCCGGCCTGGTGGCGCGGAGCCAGTTCATCAGGCCGAGAAAATCCGTATCGGGCATATTGATGTCCAGCATGATCAGGTCAAAATCATGCTGCCTGACGAGATCTGTCAGCTCGGCGCCGTTTTCAGCTTCGCAAATGAGGTTCACAAAAAAATGTTTTTTGATCAGTGATTTGATGCCCAAACGGACTATGCTATGATCGTCTGCCAGTAAAAAATTGTAGCGTTCTTTCATATGCTGGTAATTGAAGTGTTGTGTGATCGGGTGTGCAGCATGCCGCCTTCCGCCAGCGGTATCCTGCCGAGCGTTACCGTGGTGCCCTGGTTTTCGGCGCTCACGATATTGATGTCGATATGCGATGCTTTGATAAAATCCGCAATGAACCGGTAGCCGTACCCGGACCCGTCCGCGTCTTTTTCCCGTTCGAAAAGATCGGGATGGGCGATCTGGTCCCAGGTGCGGGCCAATGCCCGCGGCGAAAAGCCCCTGCCGGTGTCTGACACCGAAATGTAGGCGTATCGGCTATGCATCTCCGCACGCACGGTTATTGTCCCGCCAAAGGTGTATTTATTGGCGTTGTCGATGATATTCCTGAGCATGATCAGCATCATCTGCCGGTCTGCCATCACCGCCAGGTGTTCGTCGATCTGTATTTCCAGGCTGTTCTCCCGCCTTTTTACCAGCTCATGAAAAAAGACCTGCAGCGTTTTCGCCAGTTCCGCCAGTAACACGGGTTCCAGCAAAGGCTTGAAATTTCTTCCTTTCGCATTCACCCACAAGCCGAAATCCTGCACGAAACGGTAGATGCCGGCGGACGATCGCTGAAGCTCCCTGCTCAGCTCCGGCAGGGCCTCGGTGTTGTGGTGTTTTATTTCCCGGTTGATCCTTTCAGATACATCAGACAGGAACCGCAGCGGAGACTGCAGGTCGTGTGTAATGATCCTCGCCAGCTTTTCCTGCAGCACCGTGTTTTTGTAAAGTTCTTCCTGCGAGCGTTCCAGCTCGCTGACGGCCACTTCCAGGTTTTCTATTAGCCGCTGCTGTTCCTGCGTTGCCAGGCGCACTTCCGATTGCAGGCGTTCCTTTTGTTTCACCAGCATGCGGAGCCGCAGGCGGAACAATAACCATAACGATCCAATGGCAACGAGCCCCGCGGCCAGCCTGAACCACCAGGTTTCGTAAAACATCGGTTTTACGGAGAATTTAAGCCGCGTGCGGATCTGCCGGTTTCCGAAGCCCGCGGCTTTTTTTAATTCGAGTGTGTATTCGCCTTTAGCCAAACGGTTGAGCGGGATCACGCCAACCAGCGGAAGCAGCTGCCAGCGGGTCTTAAGCCCGCGCACCCCGTAAAATAACGCGTGATTATAAGGCGTGCCGAAGTAGGGGGACGACACTGCCACCTGCAGCATTTCCGTTCGCGCCGGCAGCGTGAACCCGTTCGCGCCCGGACTTAGCAAAACAGAATCGGCCTGGATGTAATCTATTTGGATATTTTTTCCGGAGAAAACGGGGTTAACCTCGCCGGGATCGAACTGAACGACCCCTCTCATCGACGGAAAAGAAAGCCTGCCGTCTTTTAACCGGATGCCC
>JBQCFV010000767.1:0-3758 GCA_051958695.1 Chitinophaga sp.
AGGTGTACCAGCTGGTCTGCCTGCCATTCACCGATGGTACCGTCGAATTTAACAAGGAAACGCGGGGTCAGCTGCTGCCGGTGCTCAATCGGGCATGGGAGTGGTATGCCGACTACTTAAAATGGGAGGACGGTCATGAAAAAGAATGATATAATTGAAGCCGTGCGCGCCGCTATAGAGCGGCAGCAGTTAACCAGGTATCAACTAGCAAAAAAATCGGGATTGCGCGAAAGCACGCTGCAGCGACTTGACAGCCCCGAATGGGGCCAGCAAATCGAAACGCTATGCCGAATCGCCGAAGCGGTTGGCATGGAAGTAACTATAAAAAAACAGTACCCATGTGCGGCCGCTACCAACTCTCAAACCGAAAGTCCATCACCATCGTCGAAAAGAACCTCCTCCCGGAAGGCTTCCTTTCCGAATACGAGCACTTCAACATCGCCCCGACCATGACCGTGCCGGTCCTCACGGCCCCGAAACAGCTGGAGCTGATGCACTGGTGGCTCATCCCGAACTAAGAGAAGGAGTTCAAGGCGGGCAAGTACAGCATGTTCAACAAGAAGTCCGAAGAGCTGGAGAAGCCTTACTGGCAGCGCCTGTTGAAGTCTCAACGCTGCGCCCTGCCGCTATCCGGGTTCTACGAATGGCAAAAGCCTGACCCAAAGACGAAGATCCCGTACCTCATTTACCCGAACGACGCCGCCTTTTTCTGGGCTGCCTGCCTATACGATAATTGGGTAAACAAGGAGACCGCCGAGGTGCGCCGCTCGTTCACCATGCTCACAATGGCCCCTAACGCCTTCATGGCGCCCGTTCACAACCGCATGCCGGTATTTCTCCAGCCCGAGGATGTTGCGGGCTGGATTGACCCGGAAAACGCCCATCCCCAAGACTTAATCCAGGCGTTCCCGGACGCGGCCATGTGCATGCACCGGGTGAGCGATGCGGTAGGGAATAGTCGCAATAATTATGCGGAGTTAATCCTGCCGGCGTAATTGCT
This sequence comes from Chitinophaga sp., assembly GCA_051958695.1. Taxonomy (GTDB): domain Bacteria; phylum Bacteroidota; class Bacteroidia; order Chitinophagales; family Chitinophagaceae; genus Chitinophaga. The sequence continues at coordinate 1,001 of JBQCFV010000767.1, forward strand.
AATAATTTTAGTATTTTTCGGCAAAAGATGCGAAATGCCCCATGTGTTTGGCGTGAAAATGTATGACGTGTTTGTAATGGTAACCATTGAGTTCCTTGGCGCAGGGCTGGGTTGGGGCGTGAACATCGCAGGGCATCGGTGGCTCATTTTCCGGTCGAAAGACGGCGGGATGGAGGCATCCTATTACAAGGTCCCAGAGTGGCTCACTGCGGACGATATCGACATCCTTCGGGAAATTGTGACCGGGCTCGACAACGAGCGTTTTCGGCCGTGGTTGAAATGAATACCCCGGCGTGATCACCAGGGCCGTTGATCCAATATTTGTGCGTGAAAAAGTAAGAGAAGACATACAGATAGACATAAATCAAAAATTATTTCCTCTAAATGCACCAATAATAAGGGTCGTAAAATATTATCTCACATTAAGCTAATGTGTGCAACAGTTTTAACTTTTTATAAATACTTTAACTTTTTAACGCGCAATTTATTGCGGGTGGGGCGTTCTGTCGTCCAGGCTCCATGCTTCGGGCTTCCCTGTAAACCAGCCTTTTATGCCGGCCCATACGTCGGCGAACAAAGGGGAGCGGCGGTAATCGTCCAGCGCTTCCGGCCCTTCCCATATGCTGTAGGTGAAATATACGCCGTGATGGCTGCGGTCTTTCCACAATTCCAGGTGCCGGCAGCCGGGGTAATGGCGGATGGCTTCCTGCCTGCCGGCGAAAAGGGTCTCAAATTCGGCGGCCCGCGCGGGGTCCATGGTTAGTTTTACGATCCGTACCATTATTCGAACAGGATTCTGACGGTTTGATAAAAGGAAAGCTGTTGGTAGGCAGCCTGCTGCAGCTGGTCCCGCCGGAAGCCCTGCAGGCCGAAAAGACCGGCGGCGTTGCCTTTGTTCACGGCTATTTCCAGGTAACCGGCGGCGTTGAACAGGGCGAGCTTTTGCCCTTCGGGCACGTCCGCGTAGGTTTCGCTCAGCTGGGTGATCATTTCGTCACGGCGGAACAGGATGGCGAACTTGCGGCCTTTGCGCTGTTCGTCGAACTGTTCGCGGGTGATGTTCACGATCACGTTCTCGAAATTGTCGATGTGAAGGATCTGTCCTTCGATATAATCTTCGCCGGTAAGCGGCTGCAGGTTGTTCTTGACGGTGATCTCCCCGGTAAGCGTGCCCGTTGCCGCAGGCGTGGCGCCGCTGATAAGTTTTGCCAGCGCGCGGGCCATCACGGCTACCATGTTCAGCGTATTGCGGTGCTCCGAAGGGTCCAGCGGGATGCGGTACACTTCTTCCGGCATTCCGCCCGCTATCATGGTGAGCAGGCCGTTGTCCGCACAAAGGATGTACTGGTTGTTGTGCCGGCCCATCAGCAGGTAATCCGCTTTGCGGTCAAACAGGTTGTTGAGCACAAGGTGATAGGTGCCTTCGGGGAAATATTTAAAGGCGCTGCGGCAGATGTAAGTGGCCTGCGGCAGGTTGAAGGGGGAAATATGATGGGAAATGTCCACCACCCGGGCATCCCCGCAGTGTTGCAGCAACAGCCCCTTGATGGCGCCTGTCAGGTAATCCTGCAAACCGATGTCGGATGTGAGTGTGATAATGGGCATATGCGATAAAGCCGTAGCTATGAAACACAAGGGGTGCTTGTAAAATCTTGTGCAAAGAAAATCAATTATTCAGTGTAATTGTTCAAAAGAACGATAAAAAAGAGGTATCACAAAATGAATACCGGTTTTCAGGCTTCGAGGGGCGAACCGGGCTCTTTCCTGAAATGATTGAATACAAGCTTGTCCGCCCAGGCGGGAAACATCCGGCTGAGCAGCACGGTGAGCCTGCCCTGTTTGGTGAGTATCAGCGTCCGCCTGCGCTGGATAATGGCGCGCAGCGTATGCCGGGCTACGTCTTCGGCGCTCATGAGCTGGTCTTCCTTCAACGGGGTCTCTTTTTGGGAATGACCGGTTTTGTCGAGCGCGGTATTGCGGATATTGGAGGAGGTGAAGCCGGGACAAACCCACATCACGTTAACGCCTGTATGGAGATTTTCGGTACGCAGCGCCTCGAGAAAACCCTGCATGGCGAACTTGGAAGCGGAGTAGCCGGTACGGCCCGGCAGGCCGCGGTAACCCGCGATGGAAGAAACGCCCACGATGGTGCCTTTGTGCTCGGTAATGGAAGAAAGGGCGTACTTGGTGCAATACACGGCGCCCCAGAAGTTGATGTCCATCAGCGATTTGAGCACTTCGGGGGTAGTGTCTTTAAACAGGGCGCGCATGCTGATGCCGGCGTTGTTCACGAGTATGTCCACTTTGCCAAAACGTTCCAGCGCGCTGTCGATGAACGCTTTGCAATCTTCTTCGTGGCTTACGTCCGCCGGGAAGATGTGCAGCGCAGCGGTGCCCGCTTCCGCCGCCAGCGCTTCCAGGGCTTCCCGGTTGCGGGCGCAAACGGAAACGTTGGCGCCTGCCTGCAGAAAGGCAATGGCCAGGGCCCTCCCGATCCCGGAAGATGCTCCTGTAATAACGACGGAATGTTGCTGGAATACGCTTTGCATCCCGCAAAAATAATATGCATCCCCCCAATAGAAAAATTTATTGCAGGCGAAAAATACATCCCCTGCAATAAATCCTGTCAGTGGGCATGACCTTCCTCGCCGGCGTTCGTCATAGCGGCCATCAGGTCGCCCGCGCCTTTCACCGCAAACTGAGCGTCAGCGGGCGTTCCATCGGGCAGCACCACTTCGGTGTACCCGCCGCTGCTTAC
>JBQCFV010000768.1:0-2808 GCA_051958695.1 Chitinophaga sp.
TATTTGCCCGAGGTTATAACCGCCCGCTCACATCAAACGACGCACCTTATGAAAAGATTTACACTTATATGCATATTGGCGCTCGCAGGAATTTGCAGCTCCCTGCACGCCCAGTACATACAGGATTACAAACGCACGGCCGACGTTTACTTCGAGCAGAAAGACTTTTACTCCGCCGCGCAATATTACAGCAAGGCGCTGGGCACCTTTTCCGTGAAACCCGGCGAATACAGGCCTTACCAGCTGGATAAGAACGGGAAGAACAAACAGAAAAAGCTCAAGGATTACGAACAGGTGGTGTACCGCCTCGCCGAATCGTATCGCATGTACCGCGATTTTGGGAATGCCGCGAAGTATTACGAAGAAGCCACCAACTTCGATCCCTTGCAATTCCCGCTCGCGCGTTACTGGTTCGCGGTGTGCATCAGGGCTAATGCCAAAACGGCGGCCGATTACGAAAAAGCGCTGGCGCAATTCACGCAGTTCAAAAGCGGCTACAAAGCATTCGACGACCCGGCGAAAAATACCGATCTCGAAATAAAGAACTGCGAATTTGCCATCGAGGAAATGAAATTCCCGCCGCGTTTCGAAGTAGCCAAAGTAACCGGCAACATCAACCAGGGCGGCGCCAACTACGCGCCCGTGCCGGTGAACGAAAGCACTTTTTATTTCACTTCTTCCCGCCCCGATTCCACGCTGATCGATAAAAAATCGAATCCCTTCGTGAACATGCTGTACGTGGCAACGGGAGACGAAGACAATTTCACCAGCAAGGAAAAAGTGCCCATCCCTATGGACAAAGGCGTTGAGCAGGGCGTAGCGTCTGTTTCGCCGGACGGCAGCACGATGTACGTAACCCGCTGGACGGTGAAAGACGGGAAGAAAAAATCGGCCATCTACCGCAGCAGCCGCGCCGGCAACGGCTGGTCGGAACCGAAGCTGCTGTTCAAGGAAGCGGCGTACAGCGACAAGGAGCCGTTTATTACCCCCGACGGACAATACCTGCTCTTTTCCTCCGACCGGCCGGGCAGCGCCGGCAAATTCGATCTATGGGTATGCGCCGTTAACGGCGGCAGCCTCAGCGATCCGAGCAACATGGGCAAAACCCTCAACTCCGCCGGCGACGAGAGCGCGCCTTTTTACGACCCGGCAAAACAGACGCTGATATTCAGCTCCAACGGGCGCGTGGGTTTTGGCGGCATGGACTTTTTTATGAGCAAAGGCGATTTCAGCAGCGCATGGTCCACACCGGAAAACCTGGGCTACCCGCTCAATTCCGCAAAGGACGATCAGTATTACGCCGGGCTTACACCGGCTACGGCTACACGAAAAGGCTTTATCAGCTCCGACCGCGAATCCATCTGCTGTCTCGAAATATTCGCATTCAAAAGAAAGGTGAAAATGGCGGGCGGCATGGTGCTGGACTGCGAGACCAACAACCCCCTCCAGGGCGCGAAGATCACGCTGCTGGACGATGCGCAGAAAACCGTGGACATCCAGCATTCCGGCGTTGCAGGCAATTATATGTTCGAAGTGGAGATGAATGCCAAATACCGCGTGGTGATCGAGAAAGACAATTATTTCTCGAAGAACTATGCATTCGATACCGAACAGCTGTCGCTGGTGGATTCCATGATGAACCCCACCGTGTGCCTGAAACATTTCGAGATAGACAAACCGATCGTGATCAACGACATCTTCTACGATTACAATAAAGCTTCCCTGCGCCCCGAATCGCAACGGGTGCTGGACAGCCTGTATTACCTGCTGCTCGACAATCCGAAAATGGTGATCGAGCTGGGCGCGCATACGGACAGCAAAGGCACGGACGCTTACAACCTGAAGCTCTCCAACGCCAGGGCCAAATCCTGCGTGGATTACCTGGTCGGCAAAGGCATCCCGGCCGACAGGGTGGTGAGCAAAGGCTACGGCGAAACAAGGCCGGTGGCTCCCAATACGCTGCCCAACGGCAAAGACAATCCTGAAGGCCGCCAGCTCAACCGGCGAACGGAATTTAAGGTGCTGAAGAATTAATGCAAACGCAGAAAGATGTTCTTACCGGGAATTCTTTCCCATCATGAACCATATCCTATTCATATACAATCTGCAGCCGGGCGCGCCCGGCTGCACTGTTTTTATACAAGACCAGGAAATAAGGGCATAAAAATACAGGCATAAAAAAAAGCTGCCCCGCTAAAATATAACAGGACAGCCCGATCCATCTATCAACTAAAAAGTATAAGCAAAAGTTAAAGGGAAAGATCATGACCCGGGAACAGCCGCATTAAAATATTTCAACGCCGCTGTTCCGCCGGGGCATGCAATTGAAATCCAGCATGGTTTCCGTTCAATAATATGGATTTCTTTGTTTCCGGTTGTGATACAGACCTTAAAACGGGGAAGGCCTTTAAATGTTACAACGCAGATCAAAAATATTTGTGAATTTTCAATTTCTCGTGACGACATCCATTCGTCAGCCGCCGCTGCCTGACGATCCTGCTTCATAAAATACCGGGAGGCCGCACCAACTATTCATTTACCTTTGTAACCTTCAATCAATTGCATATGAAATTCTAACCGTGCTGCCGGCCCTCGCTTGATAAGTTCCGCGTTTCGCAGAAACGCTCTTCCACCTCATTTATTACAGTAAACATTGAACCATGGCGCACGTAATGTCGCGTACAAAAAAAATTTTCACGCTTGTTAAAGAAGCCCTGAAAGGGGAAGAACGTATATATACCGAAGGAAGCATCAACCGGGCGCTCATTTTGCTGGCCATACCCATGGTGCTGGAAATGAGCATGGAGT
>JBQCFV010000769.1:0-2425 GCA_051958695.1 Chitinophaga sp.
AACAACAACAGCGATGACGAAAGTCTTTTTATTACTCTTGTTGCCGGCATTAGCGGGAAGCGCGAGTGCGGTAGCCGCCAGCAGCGAGAGCCCTAAGGAGATGGCACTTCCCATCCAGGAAGCGCACGCCGACACCACCATTACGCTTAAAAAATCCGCCCACCTGCCGAAAGACACGGTGGTGCGTGGCGCTCCCGCTTCCCTGGCGGTGAGGCAGGCGGCTCAAAGCATGCCGGTAGTGGTGCGTACTCCCAAAGTATACGAGCAGCTCGGCAACCATTTCGTAAAAGGTTATATCAACGATTATGCCACCCGGTACAGCCGTCACCTTGCCGTGATGGTAGAACGCTCGGCTCCTTATTTTACCATGATCGAAAAAATATTTTCCGATCACGGTATTCCCGAGGAAATGAAGTACCTGGCGGTGATAGAATCCGGTATGTCTTACAACGCCCGCTCCCGCGTAGGCGCGGTGGGCATGTGGCAGTTCATGAGCGGTACCGCCCGCATTTTCGGGCTGAGCGTGGGCAAGAAAGTGGATGAAAGGAAAGATTTCTACAAGTCTACCGTAGCCGCCGCCAAATACCTCAATGAGCTGTACGAGCAGTTCGACGACTGGTTGCTGGTGGTAGCCGCATACAACTGCGGCGCGGGCGGCGTGCAACGCGCGCAGCGTATTTCCGGGAGAAGCGATTTCTGGGGCATCCAGTATTTCCTCCCGGCTGAATCCCGCGGCCATGTGTACAAATTCATTGCTACCGGCTACATCCTCGACCGTTTCAATACCTTCTTTGGTGTAAGCGACAACTACGCGGCCGCCCCGGCAGCGCGTATGTCTACCGCGGCCGAGTTCCGTAAAGCGCAGCCGCTGACGGATGAAGATCTGTTCACCACCGTCGAGTTCAGCATCACCGGCAAATACAGGATGGAAGCGATCGCCAAAAAGCTCGAGATGGAAACGGCTGAGCTGGAGCGCCTGAACCCGGGCTTCGCCCAGGGCCTGGCAAGCGAAAGCGGCAGCTACGACCTGCGCATCCCGAAAGAAAAAATGAAACTGTTCCTGGCGGAGAAAGAGGAGATACTGAAAGAATCCCTCCAGCTTACGCTCGACGACAAAGCCGCGACGGTCGATAAATCCCGTTTCCCCGCGCCGGTGAAGAAACCTGAAGTGAAAGCCGAGGCCAAGAAAAAACCGGTAGCGCAGAAAACGACCGCGAAGAAGAAAACGACGACGAGGAGAAAATAGTTAGGTTATTCAGTTTGAAAATATATAAGGAAAGGCCGCTGCGAAGCGGCCTTTCCCTTTCCCCCAAATACCACATTTTGCGTAAATTTGCGTCCATGAGCGCGGAAAAACTACGGCTGGACAAATACCTCTGGGCCATCAGGATATTCAAAACCCGAACACAGGCGGCGGCCGCCTGCGACAGCGGAAAGGTAAAACTGCGCGGCGCCGCCGTGAAAGCCGCCAGACCCGTGGCCATCGGCGACCAGTACGACGTACGCACCGAAGCAAAACGCTGGAAGATCGAGGTCACCGGCCTGCTTGCCAACCGCGTGCAATATTCCGAAGCCATCAAATACTACCTGGATATCACTCCCGAAGAAGACAAACTCTTCAATCACAGGATCGCCTCCAGCTTCGATACCGGCAAACGCCAACGCAAGATCGGCCGCCCCACCAAAAAGGAACGCCGCGACCTGGACGATTTTATGCAGGAAGATTAATATTCTTATTATTTTCGCACATTCAATTTACACGATACAATGGCTAAACAAAGCGACGTTCTCAGCGCGGACTTCCTGGTAAAAACCGCCCAGGAATTTGGCACCCCGGTATACATTTACCATGCGGAAAAGATCAAAATACAGTATGAGAAGTTGAAGACCGCCTTCAGCAAGGCGGACGCACGCTTTTTTTACGCCTGCAAAGCCCTCACCAATATCAACGTGCTCCGCTACATTAATACCCTCGGCTGCGGGCTGGATACCGTGTCCATACAGGAAGTGCAGCTTGGCCTCAAAGCCGGCTTCGATCCGAAGAACATCATATTCACCCCAAACTGCGTCGATCTCCAGGAGATCATCGCGGCAAAAGAATTGGGCGTGAATATCAATATCGACAACATTTCCATCCTCGAACAGTTCGGCAACCAGTTCGGCGGCAGTTATCCCATCTGCATCCGGCTGAACCCGCACATCATGGCAGGAGGGAACTTCAAAATATCTACCGGGCATGTGGACAGCAAATTCGGCATCTCCATCCACCAGCTGCGCCACATCGAACGGATCGTGAAGTCCACCAAGCTGAAAGTGACCGGCCTGCACATGCACACCGGCTCCGAGATCAAGGACGTGGACGTGTTCCTGCGCGGCGTGGAGATCATGTTCGAAATGACCGAGCATTTCCCCGACCTCGAGTTCA
>JBQCFV010000770.1:0-8287 GCA_051958695.1 Chitinophaga sp.
GCGCTGTACGGCTCGCGCGGGCACAACGGCACCATGGTAATGACGGGCAAAGAGCCCTTTAAATACCTGGGCCTCAGCTTCCAGGTAACGCAGGGCGTGAACCATGTCAAAAAAGGCAAAGGCAACGACCCGCTGGGCCCTTCGCCGTATTACGACTGGACGGTGCGCTGGGCCAGAAAGATCAACGAAAAGCTCGCGTTCAAGGTCAATGCGCAATATACCCTCGCCAAAGACTGGCTCGCGGCGGACACCAGCAATACCAACGGTCCCGGCACAAAATATACCGACCCCAATTACAACGGCGTAAACTCCTACGGCAGCAAAACCTCCGTGGACATCGATCCTTTCCTGCAGGCCGCGCTCGCGCAGGACCCTTCGCTGGCGCCCATTATCGACCCGCTGCTGGCGAAGCCTTCCAACTACGTGGCCCGCACCGGCTACCCTGAATACGGCTACCTCAGCAATGAGGCCAGGCTGCTCAAGCTGAACGCAGAAGTGCGTTACAAGATCAGGCCGCGGCTGGAAGCCATCGTGTCCGGCACGTACGGCAGCGGCAACGCCGTGTACAGCAACGATACGCGTTACGCCCTCACCGGTTACAAGATCAGCCAGTACCGCGCCGAATTACGCGGCGAACAATGGTTCCTGCGGGCGTATACCTCGCAGGAAAATTCCGGTCGTACCATCATCGCCAGCCCCACCATGCAATTGCTCAACGAAGCCTGGAAACCCAGCTTCAACCCCGCCACGATGGACGGCTGGTACCCGCAATACACCGGCGCGTTATTGCAGGCGCTGGCTACCGGCAGCAGTCTTGACGACGCACACTGGGCGGCGCGCAGCTTCGCAGACCAGGGGCGGCCCGACGCCGGCAGCGCCATGTTCAACCGGCTGAAAGACAGCATTGCCGGGCTTCCCACCTCGCAGGGCGGCACGCTTTTTCTCGACCGCAGCAGGCTTTACAACGCCGAGCTCCAGTATAACTTCACCAAAATGATCCATTGGGCGGAGCTGATCGCCGGGCTCAATTACCGGATGTACAAGCTCGATTCCAAAGGCACGCTGTTCCCGGATTACGACGGCCCGATAGACGTGGCGGAATACAGCGCCTACGCCCATCTCTCCAAAAAACTCATACAAAACAGGCTACGGCTGGGCGCGGCTTTCCGGTACGATAAAAACACGCTGTTCGAAAAACCGCGCATCACTACGCGCACTTCCGCCGTACTGGAAGTGGCGAAAGAACATTTCATGCGTTTCTCCTACCAGAACGCGTACAGCTTCCCTTCCAACATCCAGAGCCTGCAAAGCACGCTGGTGGATTACAATTCCTACGCCTCCGGCGGCTCCGGCAGGCTGCTGTACGGCGAATATCATTTCAACGAATACCCGCCCTACCTGCTCAGCAGCGTTAACGAATACCAGCAGACGAACGATCCTTCCACGCTCGAACGTTTTAACCCGAAAGACATCAAACCGCAAAGCGTGGACGCGTTCGAGCTGGGATACTCCGGTCTTTTCGGCGGCTGCGTGCTGGTAGACGTGCTCGGCTATTACAGCACCTGGAAAAATTTCATCGGTTATGTGAACGTGGCCAATACACCCGGCACGGACGATATCACGGCCTTTAAGGAGCGCAGTAAATATATTTCCTATAATATTGCATATAACGGCGCGGAAAAAGTGAATACATACGGATATGCCGCCAGCGTGAGCGTGGACCTCAGCCGCAACTTCATGGCCAAAGCCAACTTTTCCTCGGATTTTCTCAAGAACAGGAACAACAGCCAGATCAATAATTTCAATACGCCCAACTGGAAGTTCAACGTAGAATTTGGCAATACGGGATTCGGGAAAGACCAGGTCTTTTCCTTCAACACCAGCCTCCGTTACCGCCCGGCGTACTTCTACGCCATCGGTTTCGCCAGCGGCACCATACCCGCCAATGTAGTGCTGGACGCGCAGGTAAGCTGCAAGCTGCTCAAAGCCCGCTCCCGCATCAAGCTCGGCGCCACCAACCTGACGAACAAATATTATTACACGGGCTTTGGCAGCCCCGGCATCGGCGGGGTGTATTACGCAACGTTCGCTTACAATGTTTTTTAAAAATACAGCATCATGAGATATTCCATTCTACTGCTCGCCCTGCTCGCAGCATGCGCCGCTCCTGAAAAACAGGCGGAAGACGGCTACAAAACGCGGCTCAGCTTCGGCCCCGGCGACGAGACGAAGATCACGGAAGCCTTCCTGACCATGACGGACAGCAGCAGCCTCGAGCTCAGGGCAGGCGCGTACAAATTCAATAACCTCAGCCTCGTGCAGCTGAAACATATCCGCATCAGCGGCGCGGGGCCAGACAAGACCATCCTCGATTTCTCCGGCCAGACGCAGGGCGGCGAAGGCATCCGCGTGGCGGAAGTGGACGGGTTCGAGATCAGCGGCATGACCATCAAAGATTCCAAAGGCGACCTGCTGAAAGTGAACAAAAGCAAAAACGTGACCATCACCAACCTGCATGCCGTCTGGTCGGTATCCGACTCCACGAGCGGCGGCTACGGCATTTATCCCGTGCTTTGCACGAACGTGCTGGTGGAGAACTGTTACGCGCAGGGCGCATCCGATGCGGGCATTTATGTAGGGCAGTCGAACCAGGCCGTTGTGCGGAAAAGCAAGGCCTATAAGAACGTGGCCGGCTGCGAGATCGAGAACACGACCAACGCCGAAGTGTACGACAACGAATTTTACGGCAACACCGCCGGCTTCCTCATTTTCGACCTGCCCGACCTCAGCCAGCGCGGCGGCCATGTGAAAGCGTACAACAATTTCATCCACGACAACAACGAACGGAATTTTGCGAAGTCCGGCAGCTTCGGCACCACCTGGGGCGTAGGCAACGCGGCGCCGGGCAGCGGCGTGATCATACAGGCCACGTCCGATATCGAGCTGTACAACAACCGCGTGATCAACAACAATTCCAGCGCCATCATCCTCGTGTCCGGCTTTTTCGTGGACGACAAGGCCGGCGAAAAGATCAACGCGAATTATTTCCCCGTGTCGAAGAACGTGCTGATACACGGCAACACGCTCGAAATGGGCGCGAAGTTCCCGGAACCGGTGTACACGCACCATACCGGCAAAATACTCGTGGCCATCGAGCAGGCCATGAAACAGCGCATTCCGCTCATCGTGTACGACGGCATTTCCACCAACGTGCTCACGCAGGGGCAACAGCTCAACCCCGATTCCATCTGCATCCGGCAAACGGGCGACAACCTGTTCGTGAACGTGGACGCGCTGAATATGGGCAAACCGAAATGGAGCCCCTCTACCGATATGACCGCTTTTACCTGTAAATAATTTTTTGTGATGAGATCTTTTGTGACCGTATTGATCCTGCTTATCCTTGCCCTTTACAGTTGCGGGCCTAAGAAACCCGCAACCCTTCCCGGTTTTAAGGAAAAATTATCCGACTATAAGTTCTTTAAAGGGAAGCTGACCGAACTGCAGCCCGCCGCCAACGTACACCGTTACGATCTTGCCACGCCTTTGTTCACGGACTATGCGCTGAAAGACCGTTTTATCGCGCTGCCCGAAGGTACGGCCATGCAGTACCGCGACAGCGGCGCGCTCGATTTCCCTGCCGGTACTTTTATCATCAAAAATTTTGCGTACCGCGATACGGCGGGAAAGAAAACCTTCATCGAAACCCGCCTCCTGCACAAAGATCCGCAGGACGGCAAATGGAAAGTGATGAACTATCTCTGGAACGACGCGCAGACGGACGCGGACAAATGGATCGCCGGCAAACAGGTGCCGGTCACCCTGCTGGACGATCATGACCAGCGCCTGCATACCGTGTACCAGGTGCCCAACACGAACGATTGCAAACGCTGCCATTCCGCCAACGGCACGCTGCTGCCCATCGGCCCGAAAGCCCGCAACCTGCATTACGGCAAAGGCGAACAGCTCTTAAGCTGGGCCGCCGTGGGAATTTTAGAGGGCATGCCCGAGATCGGCAAAGTGCCCGCCACACCCGTGTGGACGGACAGCGTACATTACACCGTAACGCAACGCGCCCGCGCCTATCTCGACATCAATTGCGCCCACTGCCACACCAAAGGCGGCGATGCGGACAACACCGGTCTTTTCCTGGAATACGGCCAGCAGGCGCTTTCGCATCTCGGCATCCTGAAAGGCCCGGTATCCGCGGGCAACGGCGCAGGCGGCCTCGATTTCGACATTGTGCCGGGCAATGCCGCCGCTTCCATTCTCGCTTACCGGATGAACAGCACGGAACCCGGCACCACCATGCCCGAGCTGGCGCGCACGCTGGTGCATAAAGAAGGCGTGGCGCTGATCGCGCGGTGGATTGATGAGATGAAGGAGGGGAAGTAATAACAATGCATAACTGAGACGCTGCGCTGATTGCGCGGTGGATCGGCGAAATGAACGCCGCCACTTACCCGAAATACAACTTAAAAACATCCCATGCAAACCGCAGCATCGTCGCCAGCACCACCGCCAGAAAAAACAACCGGATAAACTTATTCCCGCGCAGCAACGCCAGCCGCGTGCCGAAATACGCGCCGCCGATATTGCAAATAGCCATGGGAATGGAATACTGGAACAGCACATGCCCCGTGCTGCCAAAATAAAACAGCGCAGCGAGGTTGGTGGCGATATTGATGATCTTCGCGCTGGCGCTGGCATGCAGGAAATCGTACCCCATGCAGGCGATGAACATGAGAATGAAGAACGTGCCCGCCCCCGGCCCGATCATGCCGTCATAAAAACCGATCACGAAACCGGACAGCAGCCCCAGCAACAGTTGCGCATTGGTGCTATGCTCCCGCTTTGACGGCTCGCCAAAGCTTTTATTGAAATACGTATACGCCGCCACGCCGAGCAGCACGAAAAAAATAACGGGTTTGGTAACGGCGCTGTCTATCAGCGTAACGCAATACGCGCCGAGCATGGCGCCGCCAAAAGCGAGCGCGGCCACAATGATCAGCAGCCGCCAGTTGAACCGCACATGCCGCGCATACCGCCAGGCGGCGAACGCCGTGCCGGACATGGACGGCAGCTTGACGGTGCCAAGCAGCGTAGCCACCGGGTATTGCGGCAGTATTACCATCAGCGCGGGCGTTTGCAGCAAACCGCCGCCGCCCACGATCGCATCGATAAATCCCGCCCCGAATGCCGCCAGGCAAAGCAACAATATCTCCGTCATGGCCGCGAAATTACGCAAAAAGGGCCGTCCCGGCAGCGGAACGACCCTTTTGCAAAAGTATGTAAGCCTGTTATTTTTCAGGCACCAGCACCGCCTTGAAATAATTGGCGTTGCCGAGGTATTTGTTCGCGGTCTCTTTTACGCTTTCAGGCGTCACTTTTTCCAGGCGCTCGTTTTGCGTGAGCACGGATTGCGGGTCTTCGCCGTTCTTGAACTTGCCGGTGAGGTAGCCCAGCCAGAAATTGTTCTGGCGCAGCGTTACTTCCAAAGCGCGACGGTTCTCGGCTTTGAATTTCACCACGTCCTCCTGCGTAGCGCCGGTCTTTTTGATCTTCGCGATCTCGTCCAGCGTGGCGTTCACCAGCTTGTCCACATTCGCGGACGCGCAGCTGAATGAAATGGTAAGGCCGTAGTTGGCGTAAGGCAGCTTTTCAAAAGCCACTCCCACCCTCGGGCTGTACACGCCGCTTTCTTTTTCGCGGAGACGTTCCAGCACTTTAAATTCAAGGATATCACTGAGCGCGCTGAGCTGCATATTGGTTTCGAGGGAATAATCGTAATTGCCATAAAAGAAAAGACGCACCTGCGCTTTGTCTTCAATGCCTTTTTTCACGACGCGGGTGATGTTGCCGGTGAGCGGGCGTACGCCGCGGTCCACGAACTTGCTTTCGCCATGCGCGGAAGGCAGGCCGCCGAGATACGTTTCCAGCAGCGGCGTGATCTGCGCCACGTCGAAGTTGCCCACGAATACGAAGGTCTGGCCGCTGTTGTCGGCAAAACGGCTTTTGAAATACTCGAAGGAACGGTCGAGGTTTATTTCATCCAGCTCGGCGATGGTCGGTTTCCGGTCGCGCGGGCTGTAGGAAGAGAACACGGCGGTAATGGAATCGCCAAAAACTTTTTCGGGCTAAGCGTCCGCATTATTGAGCATTACCTTGTACTCGTCCATGTAGTTTTTGAACTCTACGGGATCTATGCGCGGATTGGTAGCGTAAGCGTACACGATCTGCAGGGCGGTTTCCAGGTCCTGCGGCGATGCGCTGCCGCTGAAGCCTTCGTACAGCTCGTTCACGTAAGCGCCTGCGCGGGCGGTAGAGCCGGCCAGCATTTTGCGCAGCATCACGTTGTCGAACTCGCCGATACCGTCGCCGGGAATGTTGCCGGCATAATTGGTGGCCTTGTAATCTTTATCCGCGATCAGCGAAGTGCCGCCGGGGCGGAAAGAGCTGAACAGTATCTGGTCGTTCTTGAAGTCGGTGGGTTTGAGATATACCGTTACGCCGTTGCTCAGCGTCAGCTTTGTTACACCGATTTTTTCGATCTTTTCGGTGGACGTTACCTTACCCGCCGCCGGTTTCTTTTCCAGCAGGGGTTTATTGGCGGCTTTGTCCACGTACGCGGTAAGACCTTTACCGGCGTTATGCAGGCTTGCCAGCAGCTGCTCTTCGGCAGGCAGCTTGTCTTTATCCTTTTCCGGCGCCTGTACCAGCACGGTGAGGTTCTCTTCTTTCACCATTTTTTTCGCAATGGCGTTCACTTCTTCCAGCGTGATCTCCGCCAGGAATTTTTTGGTGAGGTCGTAACGAATGTCGGGGCTGATGATGGGCGAACCGTTCACGAAGTTTTTAAGATAAGCCTGCACGAAACTGGCGGACTCGATCTTGTCCTTTTCCTTTTGCGCCCTTTCATTGCCCGCGTCGATGTTCTTTTTCACCACTTCCAGCTCGGAGGCGGTGAAACCGAATTGCGCCATACGCTCGGCTTCCGCCATAACGGCTGCAAGGCCTTTGTCCAGCCCGGCCGCGTCTTTGGTAACGGCCACGATGGAAAGCGCGTTCAGCCCGTCAACAAGCCCGCCCTGCCAGGGGCCGTAGCTCAGCTGGCCTTCCACGAACGGCGCGGTGCCTTTTTGTTTCAGCTCCTGCAAACGTGCGCCGATCATGGAATTGATCATGCTCACGATCATGCCGCTTTTAAAATCGGCGGTGGTGCGGGTCGGTTTGGCATGGTGGCGGATGGTGGCGAACGCCACGTTATAAGGGAACTCTTTGTCGGTGATGATCTTCACCATCGGCTCCTTGTTGTCCGGCAAACCGTACTCCTGGTGGGGTTTCGCATTGGCCGGATTTTTCAGGGAACCGAAGTTCGCTTTGATCAGCGTTTCCACCTGCTCCACGTCGAAGTCGCCCACGGCGATCACGGCCTGCAGGTTGGGGCGGTACCAGTCCTTATAGAATTTTTTGATCTCTTCATGGTTGAAGTTCTTGATAATGTCCAGCTTGCCGATCGGGATGCGTTCCGCGTAGCGGGAACCATGCAGGATCACCGGCAGCGCCTGGTCGCGCATACGCGACTGCGCGTTTTTTCCGCGCTGGCGTTCTTCTTCCACGATAATGCCTCTTTCTTCGTCGATATCGCTGTTCACCATGCTGATATGCCCCGCCCAGTTGGCGAGTATCTTGAAAGCGTTGTGGAACAATGCGGAGCTGTCGGAAGGAATGGGCAGCTGGTAAACCGTCTGGTCGAACGACGTATAGGCGTTGAGGTCAGCGCCGAACTTGACCCCTGCTTTTTGCAGGTAATTGATCAGCTCGTTCTTTGGAAAATCTTTGGTGCCGTTGAAGGCCATGTGCTCCGTGAAGTGCGCGAGGCCCTGCTGCGCGTCGGATTCCATCAGGGAGCCCGCTTTGAGGGCCATGTACAGCACCGCGCGGTTGCGGGGCTCGGCATTGCGGCGGATGTAATAAGTGAGGCCGTTAGACAGCTTCCCGATCTTTACATCGGGGTCTGCCGGGAACTTTTCCCCCGTGGCCTTTTTAACGGCCGCCTGCTTCGGCTGGGCCATAGCAGGGCTTTCAAACAAGGAGAAAACGCTTGTGGCCGCAAGCGCCAGCAACAGAAATTTACGTTTCATAAACAGTGACTTTTGTTACCGGTTGGTTTTAGGGGCCGAATATACTCAGATTCGTTCATTCCGCCCTAAAGTTGTTACACGACCGGTACGAATCGCCCGGCGGAAGGAAGTTTCTTTCCGCAGACAGGTCTGGATAAGTTGAA
>JBQCFV010000771.1:0-3156 GCA_051958695.1 Chitinophaga sp.
TATGTTGTCAATGAGTGATTTATATTCATTAAAATGAGCTGGCGCCCCTTAATGGCATAACCTTTGCAAGTATGAGAGTGTTAATCTGATAAATTATATTAAATATCAAGAATATGAAAATACCGTTGTTATCATCCGCCATGCTGGCCGTGGTCGTTTTGGGTACGGGCTGCGTGAGCAACAAAAAATTCGCCGCATTGCAGACCAGCTACTCCCAGCTTCAGAACCAGAACAGGGAACTGGATGGTAAATACCAGGCCGCGCAGCGCGATCTTTCCGGTGCGAACACGAGAGTGCAGAGCCTGGAAGAACAGATCGCCGCGCAACGCACAAGCGTGGCCGCTTTGCAGGCCGCGCTGGACAACTGTCTGAACTCCACCAGCCAGGGTAACGTAAATATTTCCAAACTGGTGGACGAGATCAATGCTTCCAACCGTTACATACAGCACCTGGTGAACACGAAGAACAAAAGCGATTCGCTCAACCTCGTGCTGACCAACAATCTCACCCGCTCGCTCAGCCGGGAAGAAATGCGCGATGTGGACGTGCAGGTGCTGAAAGGCGTAGTGTACATTTCCCTGTCAGACAACATGCTGTACAAATCCGGCAGCTACGAAATATCGCCGGCGGCCGGCGAAATGCTGAGCAAGATCGCGAAGATCATCAAGGATTACAAGGATTACGAAGTGCTGATCGAGGGTAATACGGACAACGTGCCCATTTCGCAGAAAAACATCCGCAACAACTGGGACCTCAGCGCCCTGCGCGCATCGTCCGTGGTGCAATCGCTGCAGAACGATTACGGGGTGGACCCGAAAAGGCTCACTGCCGGCGGCCGGGGCGAATACAACCCGATCGCTTCGAACGATACCGATGCCGGGAAGACGAGGAACAGGCGTACGCAGATCATCATCACGCCGAAGCTCGACCAGTTCATGGACCTGATCGAAAAAGCGCCGGAGTCCGCTACGGACAGTACCAGCGCGGTTCAATAAACGGAAACATACTGCCAGATGGGGCGGCCTTTCTCCGGAAGGGCCGCCCCATCTGCATTACGGCCCCGCTTCGCATTGTAGTGAAATTTTTATACATTAGCGTCTGTACATTAGCGCATCGCCTTCATCCGCATGAAAAATTGGAAAATTTATCATAATAGCCTCCTCTTATCAGCATTTGCTTTCAAAATACTGGTAATAGGCGCTATGCTGACGCTGGCGACGCACAACATCTGCCTGCAAAAGCTGATGGACGACGAGATCAACTGGTCGAGGCTTACGGCCAAGCAGCGGAAACGCAACGACGAACAATCCCTGCACCAGCTTTATTCGCTGGAAGCCAGGCAGGACCCCGCGTTGAACGTTGTGCCGCGAAAAATGTTTGCCGAACCCTTCCGCTACATCGTCAGCCAGCTGCTGACCCCTTTCAGGAGCAAACCCTTTTTATCGCTCCGGTTTCCCCGCCAGTACATTCCCGAAAGGATCTTCATCTGGTATTGCGCCCTTCTCAGATGATCCCCCCGCCGCAGGGGGGCTAAGCCGGATGCCGTGCGGCGCTTGCGTTCGCGGCACGCCGCATCTCCCGTAAAAGGCTTCCCGTATTAAAAACAACCAGAGGATATCGTTTTGCGATATGCCAGCAAAGTTGCCCGTAATCCCCATGGATGGCGGCGCCGCGCAGGTTATCCTTTTATTGAATCTTTACCAGCTTAGTATTATGAACAAAACGATCCTGATCATAGAAAGGAATATAGAAAGCGTGCAGGTATACCAGCGTTTGCTCGGCCAGCACGGCTTTAGGGTAGAGCTGATTACGACGGACATCCAGTTGCTGAAATACGATTTCGTCAAGCCGGACCTGTTTGTGGTCAACAGCCAGTTCCTGAACATGGATGCGATGGAGATCTGCCATCACCTGAAACGGAGCGAAACGATGAAGGAGGTGCCGGTGGTGATCGTATCCGGCGCGCCTGGAATGGATATGGCGGCAAAACGCTGCGGGGCCGCGGCGGTGGTGGAAAAGCCGGTCGTGTCAGGCAAGCTGTTGGATACGATCAAACAGGTACTGGAATAACAATGTGGTCTTTTTTTTCAAGTATATAGTTTGTTAAAGAAGTAGTAGCCTGATGTCTGCCAGGCTTATCAGCAATATTCAGACTTAAATTATATCAACGTAAATCGCGGCCGGATGTTTATCCGGCTTTTGTTTTGAATGCAAGCCGCGGGAGAAATACGCCGTCTTCTTACCGCCCGCCCGCCACGTCAATAAAAGTACCGGTGGTATAGGACGCCTTGTCTGACGCCAGCCACAATATGGCCGCTGCGGCTTCTTCCGCCTGGCCGCCTCTTTGCATGGGCACATTGTGTTTCACCCTGTCCACCCGCCTGGGTTCGCCGCCGTCCGCATGAATGTCCGTGTAAATAAAGCCCGGCCGCACTGCGTTTACGCGGATACCTTCGGTGGCCGTTTCTTTGGCGAGGCCGAGGGTGAACGTGTCTATGGCACCTTTGGATGCGGCGTAGTCCAGGTATTCGAAAGGAGCGCCCGTTTTGGCGGCTACCGACGATACGTTCACGATGCTGCCGCCCTTGCCGCCGTGGCGGAAGGCCATCCGTTTTACGGCTTCCCTGGCGCAGATGAACTGCCCGGTGATGTTGGCCGTGAATATCCTCGAAAGCCGCTGCACGTCCATTTCTTCCAGCCGCATCTGCGTTTCGAGTATGCCCGCGTTGTTTACAAGACAGTCCGGCCTGCCAAAGCGGCGATCTGTTTCTTCAAACAGTTTTATTACATCCGCCTCCACGGAAATATCGGCCCTGACGGCGATAGCCGCGCCGCCTTTTGCAGTGATGGCATCGGTGATCTTTTGCGCGGCGGCTTTGTTGCGGCGGTAGTTCACTACCACGGCGTATCCTTCTTCAGCAGCCATCAGCGCGGTGGCGGCGCCGATGCCGCGGCTGGCGCCGGTGATGAGCATTGTTTTCATAAGTCCGGGATTACCTGTTCATGCTTGATTTTAATTGAATGAGCTCGCCCAGCATACGCGTTTCCGTAACGCTGTCTGCTTTCCCCAGCGAAGCGGCGATGCGTGCTACTTCCGCGTTGAGGGTATCTATCTCCGTCTCGCGTTTGTGCAGGATGTCCTGCAAAGTAGATATC
>JBQCFV010000772.1:0-2012 GCA_051958695.1 Chitinophaga sp.
AACATTCGAAATAGGCAGGGAAACAGCGAAACTGATCATGCAGGAGATCAGGAACAATGAAAAAAACGAGCCTGCGGCGAATAAGAAAACGGTGGTTTTGAAGGCCCAGCTGATTATCAGGGAGTCGACGAAGAAGGCGAAGTGATAACTACCCGCTAGCGAACCAGCAATTATTTTACTATTTTGTCCCCCATACAATCCACGAATTATGAAACAAGCGTTATTAACACTTTGCTTTCTTGGCCTTGCCATTTCCAGTCAGGCCCAGGACGAGCCAACGATCACTTCCAACAAAGGAAAAACAGAAGTTACCACCGATGCAAACGGACACCTCCGCATCAACGTACCCTCCAAAAACGTACGCAAATTCAAGGCGACCGGCTTTGTGCGCTACAGCGATTTCGGCGCCAAAGGCGACGGCAAAACGGACGATATCGATGCCATCGCCGCCACCCATGCATTTGCCAACGAACACGGTCTGCCTGTAAAAGCGGACGATAATGCCACCTACTACATCGGCAGGAAAAAACGCACCGCCATCATCAAAACCGATACCGATTTCGGAAAAGCCTCGTTTATTATTGACGACACCGACGTTGAAGACAGGCGCGCGTCCGTTTTTATCGTAAGCTCCGCCAAGCGCTCCTTTACGCCGGAAGGCATCACTTCACTCAAAAAGAACCAGGCAAAGCTTGACGTGAAATTCCCCGGCACCTGTCTGATCACCGTTACCGATACCAACGTAAAACGTTACATCCGCTTTGGTTTGAACCAAAACAACGGCTCGTCGCAGACCGATATTTTTGTTGTGGACAAAAACGGGAACGTAGATATGAACGCCCCTATTATCTGGGATTTTGACCAGATCACCAGCATCACGGCGCTTCCTATCGACGAAACCCCGCTGAAAATTACCGGCGGCATATTTACCACGATCGCCAATAAAGCGCCGTCAAAATATACCTATTACAGCCGCAATATCGCCATCCGCCGTTCCAACGTAACGGTGGACGGGCTCGTACACAAGGTTACCGGGGAGGGAGACCATGGAGCGCCCTACGGCGGGTTCATCGAGGCAGGGAACTGTTCCTATGTGACGGTAAAAAACACCATTCTTACCGGGCACAAAACCTACTCCACCATAGGCGCTGCAGGCAAACCCGTATCCATGGGCACTTATGACATCTCCGTCAACCGCGCGCTCAACGTTTCGTTTATCAACTGCAAGCAAACCAACGACATCACCGATGCTACCTATTGGGGCATAATAGGTTCCAATTTCAGCAAGAATCTTTTGTATGACGGCTGTACCTTCTCCCGGTTCGATGCACACCAGGGGGTCGCTAACGCCACCATCCGCAATTCCACGCTCGGCCACATGGGCATCAACGCCATCGGTTCGGGCACCTTCATCGTAGAAAACAGTACCATCCTCGGCAGAAGCATCATCAACCTGCGGCCGGATTATGGCAGCACCTGGCAAGGTGAGGTGATCATCAAAGACTGCGTTCTCAAACCTGCTTCCAAAAGGCTTTCCAGCGTATCCCTCATCACCGGGAGCTATAACGGCATGCATGATTTCGGGTATGTCTGCTATATGCCCGAACAGATCACGATCACAAACCTGAAGATCGATGACTCCAATATTCCGGAGGATTATAAAGGTCCCGCCATTTTCGCCGATTTTAATCCGAAAATGAAAGACGGATCTTACCAGGAGAAGTTTCCTTACATGAAAACCAAAGCGGTCATTCTCAAAAATGTAACGACCACCTCCGGAAAACCGTTAAGGGTCAGCGATAATACGTTCATGTTTAAAGACGTGAAAGTAGAGCGGACCTCCGGTTCGTAAACAAGCCGTGGAGCGGCATGCGGGCCCCGTCCCGGGCGGCCCGCATGTTACTTCCCCGTCAGCCCGGGACGCCCCGGCAAATAATACTCGCAACGGTACACGAGGAACTTCCTGATCAGCCGCGGCCCTCTTTTTACTTCTATCGGCGGCAGCGGGTATA
>JBQCFV010000773.1:0-2442 GCA_051958695.1 Chitinophaga sp.
GGCCCTACTTCCGTGAAGCGCGTGGCGCCGTCGGCGATCATGGCCTGTCCGCACTGCGTCCAGCGTACGGCGCCGGTGAGCTGCGTGATGAGGTTCTGGTTGATCTCCGCGGGATCGGTAACGGCTTTGGCTACCACGTTCTGGTAAACGGGGCAGTTGGGCGTATTGAAAGTGGTCGCTTCGATAGCGGCCTGCAGCTCCTGTTGTGCGGGAGCCATCAGCGGCGAGTGGAAAGCGCCACCCACGGCCAGTTCCATCACCCTTTTCGCGCCGGCTGCCTTCAGCAGCTCCATGGCGCGGGCAATACCGGTTTTGGTGCCGGAGATCACCAGCTGGCCGGGACAGTTATAATTCGCGGGCACTACCACATCGTCCGTGATCGTAGCGCAGGCTTCTTCCACTTTGGCATCGTCCAGACCCAGCACTACGGCCATGGTGGAGGGCACCAGCTCGCAGGCTTTCTGCATGGCGTTGGCGCGGATGCTCACAAGGCGCAGCGCGTCTTCAAACGCCATGGCGCCGTTAGCCACCAGGGCGGAAAACTCGCCGAGCGAATGGCCGGCCGTCATATCGGGTTTGGGATTGTTCAGGCAGAGGAAACCGATCACGGAATGCAGGAATACAGCGGGCTGCGTCACTTTGGTCTGCTTCAGGTCTTCTTCAGAGCCGGTAAACATCACGTCCGAAATACGGAACCCCAGGATGTCGTTCGCTTTTTCAAAAAGCGCTTTTGCATTGGGGTAGTTGTCGTAAAAACTTTTACCCATTCCGGTAAACTGCGCTCCCTGACCGGGAAAAACGTATGCGTGCTTCATTGATATGATTAATTATCAGGTGGCAAATATATATAAAAAATTATGGTTTAACCCGGCATCGGCATTCGGCCGGGTCAAACCATTAAAAATATCTTTCTGCCGCATTTAACGGCGATACATGAGGTCCGTGCTGATCAGCTTCATAAATTCCGCACGGGTGGCGCCGTGCTCGAACTGGCCGCTGAAAGCGGAGGTGGTGGTCACTGAATTTTGTTTCTGCACGCCGCGCATCATCATGCAAAGGTGCTGCGCTTCGATCACCACGGCCACGCCCTGCGGCTCCAGCGTTTCCTGGATAGCGTCCAGTATCTGGTGCGTGAGGCGCTCCTGCACCTGCATGCGGCGGGAGAAAATGTCCACCACGCGGGCGATCTTGCTGAGACCGGTGATATAACCGTTAGGGATATACGCTACATGCGCTTTGCCGAAGAACGGCAGCATATGATGCTCGCAAAGGGAGTACAGCTCTATGTCTTTCACGATCACCATTTCGCTGTAAGCCTCGGTAAACCGGGCGCTGCTAAGCACTTCCTTTGCGTCCTGCTGGTAGCCCTGGGTGAGGAACTGCATGGCTTTGGCCACCCTTTCGGGGGTTTTTTCCAGGCCTTCCCGCCCGGGATCTTCGCCCAGCAGCCGGATGGCTTCTTGATAATTCCCAATGAGACCCGCAGTTACCTGTTCGTCGTACGATTCTTCCTTGTTATAAGCCATGAATTTGCTTTATGTCGTTATTTGCCGCCGTAGTATTGCACGTATATCTTGGGTGTTTCGTGCAGCTTGATGCAATGCAGCTTTACGGTGTCCGGCAGATGTTGTTCCAGTTGCTCCCAGATGGCGATGGCCACGTTTTCGGCGGAAGTGAACTTGTCTTTCATAAAATCCACGTCGAGGTTGAGGTTTTTATGATCGAGCTTCTCCACGATCACGTCTTTCACCAGCACGCCGAGGGTTTTGGCGTTGAATACGAACCCGGTCTCAGGATCGGGCTCGCCTTTTACGGTTACGTGCAGCTCGTAGTTATGGCCATGCCAGTTATCGTTGGCGCATTTTCCAAAAACTTCAAGGTTTTGCTCCTTGCTCCACTGCGGGTTGAATAACTTGTGTGCCGCATTAAAATGCTCCACGCGCGTCAGATAGATCATCTTGTCTGATATAAATTTCTGCAAATTTAAAGCAATTCGATGAGAACCGTATTTTTGAGGTATGAAAGTACTTGTTGCCGCCGCTACGCAGGCGGAGGTAAAACCGCTGCTAGACTGGCTGGAGGAAACAAAAAACCCTGATGTGGAAGTGCTGGTGACGGGCATCGGCATGGCCGCCACGGGCTGGTCGTTGGGCAGGCGTTTTGCGGCAAACCGCCCTGGCATTGCCATCCAGGCGGGCATTGGCGGCAGCTTCAGGCATGAAAGACCGCTGGGCGAGGTGGCGGTGGTAACCCGCGAAATTTTTGGCGACCTGGGCGCGGAAGACCATGGCCGGTTTACCGATCTTTTCGGGATCGGCCTCTGGCAGCATGACATGCACCCGTTTACGCATCATTATTTAGTAAATCCGTTGACGCTTTTCCCTGAAAGCCTGCAGCAGCTGCCGCAGATGACCGGCGTGACGGTCAATACCGTCAGCGGGG
>JBQCFV010000774.1:0-7511 GCA_051958695.1 Chitinophaga sp.
GCTCGCCGTGGCCGAGCATGTAGCCTACGAGCGGCTTTTCGGGCTGCTGCAGCTGGTAAATAGCGCTGGCGAACTTGTATTCCAGCAGGGCTTCGGAGTTGTTGAGCGCGGCCATGGGGTCCATCCCGCCCTGGCTTTTCAGCAGGTTCACGGCGGTTTCGCGGCCTTTGTACCGGATTACGGCGCCGGGGAAGATGAGCCTTTCGGCGAAGCCGTCCCTCCCGTCCTCCTGCACCTGCAAATTTAATGGAAGGATGCCGCGTGCCATCAGCGAATCCTGGAAGCTGGCGCGCATGGAGTCCGGCAGCCCGGAGCCGGGATTAAGGAATTCGAAGCGGATGTTGTTGCCGCCGTATTGCTGGAACTCTTCCAGCAGCTCGCGCGTGGCGTCGGCCAGCTGCCGGAAGCCCGCGGGATATTTGCCTTTTAGATATACTTCGATGGTTACCGGCGCGTCCAGGTTTTTGAGCAGGGTGCGGGTGGAAGCGGCGAGGGTGTACCGTTTTTCGGCGGTCAGGTCCCAGCGGCCGTGCAGGTACGCGGCGGCCACGTTGAGCGCAACGATCACGGCGATCACGCCCAGCGTGCGCTGGAGATATTTTTTTCGTTTATCCTTTCTCGTTGCTTCCATAATTTATGCCTGCCAGATTTTGCGTTCCAGTGAAATTTTCGTGAGGTAGAGCATCAGGCCGGTCAGGCTGAAAAAATATACGATGTCGCGGCTGTCTACCACGCCGCGGCTGATGCTGTCGTAATGATAACGGATGCCGGCCATTTTGAGATAGTAGTCCGCCCCGCCCGAAAACACCGGCAATTTGCTCAGCGCGTCAAAGCCGTTGTAGAGGATGAAGCAGGTAAAAATGGCGACAAGAAAAGCCACCACTGCGTTGCCGGTGAGCGATGAAGCCCATATGCCCGTGGCGGTGAACACGCCGCCCAGCAGCAGCAGGCCGATGTAGGAGCCGAGTATGCTGCCGCCGTCAAGACTGTTATTCGTGGCGGCCAGCTGGCTCATGGCGATGTAGTAAGTAACGGTCGGTATCAGCGCAATGACCACGATCAGCAGGCAGGCCCAGTATTTCCCCCAAACGATCTGCCACCAGGTGAGCGGTTTGGTGCTGAGCAGCTCCATGGTGCCGCTGCGGAACTCGTCCGCGAGGCTGCGCATGGTGATGGCGGGTATCAGCAGCAGGAAGATCATGGGCGCCAGCTCAAAAAGCCCGTCCAGGTCGGCATACCCGGCATCGAGAAGATTGGTTTCCGGGAATACGAAAAGGAAAAGTCCGTTGGCAAGCAGGAACAGGATGATGGCTACATAGCCTGTAATACTGCTGAAAAACTGGTGGAGGTCTTTTTTGAATATCGCGTACATAGACGGTGACAAATATAGAATATTTGAATTATCCGTTATTTCTTTTTAAACAAGAAAAAAGCCGTCGGGAATAGCTTCCAAACGGCTTTTTTCATAAAAATCGTATGTGATCGCCTTACACGGCAAAGCTGTCGCCGCAGGCGCAGGTACGCGCCGCGTTCGGGTTGTTGAAGTAGAACCCTTTGCCGTTGAGGCCTTCGGAGAATTCGAGGGTAGTGTTGCAGAGATATAAAAAACTCTTCAGGTCGGTGACCACTTTAATGCCTTTGTCTTCGAACACCTGGTCTTTGGGCTTGGTCTCGTTATCGAAATCCAGCTTATAGCTCAGGCCGGAACAGCCGCCTCCCACTACGGACACCCGCAGGAAAAAATCTTTCCCCAGCGTGCCTTCCGCTCTCAGCGCGTCTACTTTTTCCTTGGCTTTATCGCTTATAAAAATCATGGCTTGTTTCGTTTTATTTTAAAATTTCATTGAACTCACGCACGGTACTTTCCACGGCCGAAATGGCAAAATCAACCTCCGCGTCCGTAGTGAACCTGCCTAAAGCAAAGCGTAGCGAAGAAT
Organism: Chitinophaga sp.; assembly: GCA_051958695.1. Taxonomy (GTDB): domain Bacteria; phylum Bacteroidota; class Bacteroidia; order Chitinophagales; family Chitinophagaceae; genus Chitinophaga. The sequence continues at coordinate 1,938 of JBQCFV010000774.1, forward strand.
GTGCCAGTTCCTCGCTCAGCCCCATCGCTGTCAGTACATGACTGGGTTCCGGCAGGGCCGAAGTGCAGGCTGAACCCGAAGATACGGCAATTTGCCGGCTTATGGCCCTCAGCAGTGCATCGCCCGGTATGCCTTCAAAGGCGATATTTGTGACATGCGGCAGTCGCGGGGCGCCCAAACCATTGATGGTGGCCCGTTCCCGGTTGACAATGGCCGTTTCCAGCCGGTCTCTCATGGCAGCCAGCCGGGTGGTATTTACTGCCATTTCGGCGCCTGCCAGCTCGCAGGCTTTGCCCAGCCCGGCAATGGCCGGCACGTTCAGCGTGCCCGAGCGCATGCCGCGTTCGTGGCCGCCCCCGTCCATCTGCGCGATGATCTTTACTCTTGGTCCGCGCCTTCTTACGTACAGCGCGCCGATGCCCTTGGGGCCATACAGTTTGTGCGCGCTAAGCGCCAGCATGCCGAAGCCTTCCTGCTGCGCGTTGAGCGGTATTTTGCCCACGGCCTGCGTGGCGTCGGTGAACAGGATCACGTCTTTTTCCCGCGCGATGCGGCTGATCTCGCCCATGGGTTGTATCACGCCGGTCTCGTTAATGGCGTACATGACGGCGATCAGGATGGTTTGCGGCGTGATGGCGGCTTCCAGCGCAGCCGTATCGATCAGCCCGGCGGTATTCACTTTCAACCGGGTCACTTCCGCGCCCTGTTTTTCGAGATGCGCCAGCGTGTCCAGCACGGCTTTGTGCTCCGTTTCCACGGTGACGATGTGATTGCCTTTGCCAGAGTATGCTTCGTACAGTCCTTTGATGCCGAGGTTCACCGCTTCGGTGGCGCCGGAAGTGAATATTATTTCCTGCGGTTCGGCGCCGATCAGCGCAGCGACCTGTTGCCTTGCATGGTCCACCGCTTCTTCGGCCGCCCAGCCGAACGCGTGGTTGCGCGAAGCGGCGTTGCCGAAGTGCCGGTTGAAGAAGGGCAGCATCGTTTCCAGCACCCGCGGATCGCAGGGCGTGGTAGCGTTGTAATCGAAGTAAACGGGCGGCTGCTGCATCCTGCAAAATTACGATTTAAGTTCTACTTTTACCGGGTTGGGCCATCGTTTGGGCCGATGGAGCGATAGCTTCCGTCTATATTCAAAAGCTGTAAGGATATGTTAAAAGTGGAACACATCGGCATTGCCGTAAAATCGTTGAAAGCATCGGTACCGCTGTTCGAAAAACTGCTGAACACGCCCTGTTACAAAACGGAGGAAATCCCGTCCGAAGGCGTGGCCACTGCGTTCTTTCTGCAGGGCGATACCAAGATCGAGCTGCTGGAGGCCGCCGTGGAAAGCAGCCCCATCGCGAAATTCCTGGAAAAAAAAGGAGAGGGCGTGCATCACATCGCGTTCGAGGTGACGGATATAAAGGCGGAAATGGAACGGCTGAAAGCAGAAGGTTTTGAGTTGTTGAACGCCGAACCCAAACCCGGCGCGGATAACAAGCTGGTTTGTTTCCTTCATCCAAAAGGTACGAACGGCGTGCTGGTCGAACTCACGCAGGAACAGCTGTAAATCAGCCACTTGCGGATTGTCAAAAAAAATGTCACGACTATTTAAACCTTTTATTTAATCGTGCGTTGATAATATAGTAAGTAAGGAATACTTACTTATTTGAAAAGCAATTCCAAGCCCCGTGTGGCTTTTAAACATAACTCTAAAGTTGGCATAGGTTATGAAAACCTGTGAGTTTTTTAACTCGCAGGTTTATTTTTTTAGAGCGGTTAAAGATGATGGGCCCGTCGGCGGGATCACTGTTGCGGCCGCCGTTGCGTCGCACTCTTCAGCTTTGGGGAACTTATCCCAGCACTTTCTCCATTCCCACGCTCCTGCTGCCTTTCACGAGTATATGCGCATCTTCGAAAGCCTGCTGCTGCAGCCATTTTTTCGCTTCCTCCGCCGTTTCGAAATAAATATAAGGATGGTTCACTTTTGCAAATTCCTTCCCGACCAGCACCACCGCTTTCCAATGCGTTTTTTGTAAAAGGTCCGCCAGCGCCTGGTGTTCCTTTTCACTGTCTTCCCCCAATTCTTTCATCGCGCCCAGCAGCAGTACTTTTTTCTCTGCCGTCAGTCCCGCGAAATTTTCCACCGCCGCTTTCATGCTGGAAGGGTTCGCATTGTACGCGTCCATGATAATGGTATTGCTTCCCCGCTGCATGATCTGCGAACGGTTGTTGGAAGGCACGTATCCTTCTATCGCTTTTCTGATCGTTTCACCCGGCACTTTAAAATGCAAACCGATGGCGATGGCCGCCATTACATTGGGGAAGTTGTATTCGCCCACCAGCTGCGTGCGCACATGGCCAGCTTCCACCGCTTCCAGCTCCAGCAACGCCGTTCCCGGGAAAGGCGCGCCAGCGTAATCCGCTTCGCCACGGCCATAGGTAACGACGTTGGAAATGCCCCCGCTCATTTTCACGAGATAAGGATAATCCTTGCAAACGAACACGGTGCCTTCGTTTTCCCGCAGGTAATCGTACAGCTCGCCCTTCGCCAGCCGAACGCCTTCCTCGCTGCCGAACCCTTCCAGGTGCGCTTTGCCGATATTAGTGATCAGCCCGTGCGTGGGCAGCGCCACTTTGCAGTAAGCCGCTATTTCCCCGCGATGGTTCGCGCCCATTTCTATCACCGCCATTTCAGCGTCTGCCGGTATGCCGAGTATCGTGAGGGGCACGCCGATATGGTTGTTCAGGTTGCCTTCCGTGGCATGCGTGCGGAACGCCGCGCTTAAAACGGTGCGCACCATTTCTTTCGTAGTGGTCTTGCCGTTAGTGCCGGTAATCGCGATGAATGGTATCTGCAATTGCCTGCGGTGCTCCAGCGCCAGTTCCTGCAATGCTTTGAGCGAATCGGGGAACAGCATCATTTTTTCAGGCTGCGTATGGAATGCCGGATCGTCTATCACGGCAAGACTGGCGCCCGCTTCCAGTGCGGCATTTGCGTACTCGTTGCCATTGAAGTTGGGGCCGCGCAGGGCAAAGAAAATATCGCCCGTGCGCAGCTTGCGCGTGTCCGTTTGTACGGAAGGGTGCTGCCGGTAATGACGGTAAAGCTGTTCGATGTTCAAAGCAAAAGATTTGATGCAAAAATAAGGAATGGATTCCCTCATTTTCTTTATTATCTTTCGGGGCAAGGCAACCTAACCCTGTCAGCTGCCGTATAAAAACCTATGCAAGCCCATTCAACACGAACGCTCAAGCGTATGAAACAATTATTGATCAACCTGGTAATCCTGACAGGAATAAGCCTGGCTGCCTGTACTTCCGAGCAGGCGCCCGAACCGGTCACACCGTCCAACTGCGCATCGGTAGACGTCAAAAGCGCGCGCATTTACACCATTGTGCAGGAAAACTGTACCAACCGGAGCTGTCATCCGGGAAGCGGCTCCCCGCTGCTCGCGGATTTTTCCACCCTGGCAAAGCTGAAAAGTTACATCAGCGCCAACGGCGCCAGCTGGACGTTACGCGTCACCAGCCAGAATGCCGACATGCCGCAAAGCCAGTCTTTCCCCGCGCTGCCGCGCGCCGTGCGCGATTCCATCGCCTGCTGGGTGAGCAACGGAATGCCCGATTGATCCACACTTCAAACCCGCCTGATGAAAAAGATATTCTTCATTTGCTGCCTGCTATGCAGTGGCTTCGCTACATTTGCGCAGGACGTGCAGACCTGCCGCAACGCCACCTTCAGTTTCTATTCCAGCGCACCGCTGGAAGACATCGAGGCAAAGACCACGCAGGGCGTTTCGGCGATCAACACCGCTACCCGGGCCATTTATTTCAAAGTGCCCATCCATACTTTCCAGTTCAGGAAAAGCCTGATGCAGGAACATTTTAACGAAAACTATCTCGAAAGCGAAAAATACCCGCACGCGGAATTTAAAGGCAAAGTGCTGGACGAGATCGATCTGAAAAAAGACGGTGTGTACGCCGTAACCGTGGAAGGCGATCTGCTGATACACGGCGTCAGCAAAACGTACCGGGAAAAAGGCACCATCACCGTGAAGAACGGCCTGGTGAGCGCGCGGTCGAAATTCAATGTGCGCGTGGCGGACCACCAGATCAAAATTCCCAGCCTGGTAGTGAAGAACATCGCCGAGGTGGTGGAAGTGACGGTAGAGGCCGTATATCAGCCAAACAAATAAAAATTTCAAACCAACGATATGTTGCACATCCGCATGTTATCAGTCCTGCTGCTGGCGGCGCCCGCCGTAATGGCGCAGGACAGCCTGGGCGAACTGTTCGGGAAAGATTCAGTACGTCGCGACCCGGTGATCGCCACGTTCAAAAGCACCCGCATCATCAACGGCCAGAGTAATGAAACGCTCGCCAAAGGCGACCTCGACTTTCGCGTGGCGCACCGTTTTGGCGACATGGGCGGTTCGGGCGGCGGCTCCAGTACGTTTTTCGGGCTGGACAATTCCACCGATATCCGCATCGCGTTCGAGTACGGCATTACCGACCGGCTGACCACCGGCATCAGCCGGGCCAAAGGCAGCGGTAATTTTACGCAGATGTATGAAGTGCTGGGCAAGTACAAACTGCTGCGGCAAACGATGGACAACCGTGTGCCCGTGGGCGTGACCGTATTTGCCAATGCGGTAGCTTCCGGCATGAAGAGCAGTGTCGAAAAAAGCGACGTCAATTACTTCGACAGTTTCAGCAGCCGTATGAGCTATACCGCGCAGGCGATCATCAGCCGCAAATTCGGCGAGCTTATTTCGCTGGCGGTGCTGCCCACCTTTGTGCATCGCAACCGCGTCGGCTACAAAGACATGAACAATATGTTCGCGATGGGTGTGGGCGGCCGTGTGCGTTTTTCAAAAAGGGTCGCGCGGGTAGTGGCTTATTTCGTGCCCATCCGTGATGTGGAAAGCAAGGATTATTATGCGTCGCGCGGGACGGAGTTTTACAATTCGCTGGGAGTAGGTGTGGAGATCGAGACGGGCGGGCATGTGTTCCATCTGAATTTTACCAATTCTACGGCGATACTGGAGAACCAGTTCATCCCTGAAACCGTTACAACGTGGACGCAGGGGCAGTTCCGTTGGGGGTTCAATATTTCGCGGAGGTTTTCTTTGAGGAGGAAGAATTAGTGGCGATGCCTTTGCGGGGTGTATTTCTTCAGTGAGTAGTTTCCTTGGGGGGATTGGATGTTAGCCTGGGTTTGTTCATTTATTCAATATTCCTGTAGGTGTTAACACCTTTCTTGTCTAATCAGGTATCAGTTGGCTGTTCATTTATTCAGGAATTGTGCAGGTGTTAACACCTTACCTGTATAAGCAGGTATCAGTTGCCTGTTCATTTATTCAGTAATCGTGCAGGTGTTAACACCTTTCCTGTCTAATCAGGTATCAGGTGCCTGTTCATTTATTCAGGAACCGCGAAGGTGTTAACACCTTTCCTGCGTAAGCAGGTATCAGTCAGTCTGTTCATTTATTCAGAAGTCGAGCCGGTGTTAACACCTTTCCTGCGTAAGCAGGCATCAGTCAGTCTGTTCATTTATTCAGAAGTGGCGAAGGTGTTAACACCTTTCCT
>JBQCFV010000775.1:0-2131 GCA_051958695.1 Chitinophaga sp.
GTTTGCTCCGGCGGTAGCAAAGGTAGTTATTAATCTACTAATGTAGTAGGATAATAATCATCCGGCAGCAGAAAAAAATACCCAGTTCTGAGTATTGCAGGGTTGCTACAGATGTTTCATTTTTGTGCTACGTTCGCTTACCCAGGTCCTTTAGGACCGGATGCGGCATCAGACATGAGTAACGACAAACAAACAGCATAATGGCCGGGGCTATCCGACCGGCGTTTTAAAAGATGCATACCTTATTTGGGATTGGGCGAACCCTTTTATCAAGACAAAAGCAGGTTTTCCATTCCATAAAGTTTCGTTCTGGATATGGAAATACCGTGAACATATTATCGCGGTCTTCACATGGCTCCCTCTGCGGGAGCCATTTCTTTTAAGGCTGTTCCTGTTCTTCCGCGCCCGCATAACCCGCCGCCACAAAGTCCTTAATGCCCAGCACGATCTTGTCCGCCATCTGCCGCCTGAAATCCGGGTCGAGCATTTTCATTTCATCTTCGGGGTTACTGAGGAACAGGGTTTCCACCAGCGCGTTCGGGTATTCGGTAGGGCTGTTCAGCGCAAAGTTGAAGCTGCCTACGTTGCCGAAGCCTTTCAGCCCGAGCTCCAGCATATGCTGGTAGATGTAATGGCTGAGCGGCCGGAAGCCAATGTGCTTGTAATAGGTGCTGGTGCCCTGTATGTTCACGGGATCGCCGGAAGCGTTGAGGTGGATGCTCACCAGCAGGTCGGGATCTTTTTCTCGGTAGGACACGATGCGGTAATTGTTGTCCACATAGGAATCGTTTACGCGCGTCATCAGCACGCGGGCGCCTTCCGCCTGCAGGGCGCGCTGCAGCGAAGTGGCCACGGCCAGCGACATTTCTTTTTCATATACGCCGGTAGGCCCCTGCGCGCCGAGGTTGCGGCCGCCATGCCCCGCGTCCACCGCGATGGTGAGGTTGCCAAGACCGGGTTTGGAGGGAGGGCGTTTTACTTTTACGGTAAGCGTGCCGCCGTTGTAATATACCTGGTGGCCCCAGTGCTGCTTGTGTTTCAGCTCGATGATCACGCGCAGGATGTCGTCTTCCACCTGTTCGTAATACGCGTTTTTGATCTCTTTCGCGGTTTCGAGCTGCGTGATCCAGTTGGTATTGGCGGTGGCGCCGTATATGTCGAGCACGATACGCGAAGGATCGGTTTGCTGCGTGGTGCGGTAGGGCAGCTTTTGCGTGAGCGCCACGGTGAGGTAATCGAACTGATCGTCGCCCCATACGCGCCAGCTGTTGCTGAGGGACGAAGGCGGGAAAGTGCCGGGCGGCTGCATCACCACCTGTTCCTGGGGGATGTAGGCGGTGAAAGTTTTGGCGAGCTGCACGCGGTAGTCCGACCCTACTTTGCCGGTGATGTGCAGGTATACGGCGGTATCCAGGTAACCGACGCGCGCGCCGCCGAGTCGGTCGTCGCCAAGACCGTATTTGAGAAAAGGATTGTCGCCGGTGGTTTTGCCCACCATGGGCTGCGTTTGCGGATCGTGAAGGGTGAAGGTATAACTGGTATTGCGGCGGGCCTGCCTGCCTTCGGCTTCCAGCATTACGGCCAGGCTGCGCCCGTCGATGAGGGGATCGTTGCATTGCACGGTGTAGGTGCCCTGGTAAATGCCCGGCATGGTCTGGTTGCCGGCAGCGGGCAGCTCGTTCAGTTTGAAGTGCCCGCCTACGGTAACGGTGCCGCCGGGGATGGCTTTTACGCGGAAGCGGATAAGGTCTCCGGGCGCGAGCAGCAGGTTGCCTTCGGGAAAAGTTTGCACGTACGCGATATTCACCGAGCTGACGGGCACCGGCGGCTGCGGTTCGTTGTAGGTGAAATAGACGGTGCGTTGAGAGGACTCGCCGTTGGGGCCGAGCGCCTTCACGGAAAACTGATTGCTGCCTTCCTCCAGCTCCAGCTCTATGGCGAAAGCGCCGGTGGGATATACCTTTTGCGGCTTGCCGTTTACAAACAGCTCACACGATTTACAGGTGCTGCCTACGATAAACTGCCGTGCGGTGCTCACGGAATTTTGCTGCCGGCCCGGCTGCGTAAGCCGCAGGATACTTTTTTCCTGCGCGTGCGACTGCAATACAAACAATGCTGCGAGCAGCAGGCT
>JBQCFV010000776.1:0-3596 GCA_051958695.1 Chitinophaga sp.
GCCTTTGAAAAGGTCGGGGCGCATGTTCACGACGGCGCCCATCAGCAGGCCGCCCGCGCTGCCGCCCATCGCGTACAGGTGTTCTTTGGAGGTGTATTTATTCGCGACGAGATATTCCCCGCAATCGATAAAATCGGTGAAAGTGTTTTTCTTTTTGAACATCTTCCCGTCCTCGTACCATTGCCTGCCCAGCTCCTGCCCGCCGCGGATGTGCGCGATGGCGTAACAGAACCCCCTGTCCAGCAGGCTGATGCGGTTGGAGCTGAAATAAGGCTCGGTGCTGTTGCCGTAAGAACCGGAACCCTAGAGCAACAACGGCGCTTTGCCGTTCTTTGCGAAGCCTTTTTTGTATACGAGTGAGACGGGCACCATCGTACCGTCCGCCGCTTTCGCCTGGATGCGCTCGGTCACGTAATTTTTCGGATCGTAGCCGCCGATCACTTCCTGCTGCTTTTTCAGCTCCTTCTCCTTTGTTTCCATGTTGTAATCGTAGGTGGAGTAAGGCGTGGTGAGCGAGGTGTAGGAATACCGGAGCATTTTGGTGTCCATTTCAGGATTGCACGTGCTGTACGCTACGTATGCTGGTTAGCCGAAAACAAGATAATGCTCATGCCGAGTCGCTTCGGTGATGATGCGCAGCTGCGTGAGACCGCCCTTGCGCTCGGACAATACCAGAAAATCTTTGAACAGGTCGAAGCCCTGCAGCAATACGTCCGGCCGGTGCGCGATCAGCTCCCTCCAGCCTGCTTTTGCCGTGTTGGTTTGCGGGGCGGTCATCAGGCGGACATTCTTCGCTTCGTAATTCGTCAGAATATACCAGGTGTCGCCGCGGTGATCGATGTCGTACAGCATATCTTTTTCGCGCGGGTGGAATATTTTGAACGTTCCCTCCGGATCGTCCGCCCGCAGGTAGCGGTATTCGGAAGACAGCGTGCTGCCACTGCCGATCAAAATGTAATCCTTCGATTTGGTGCGGCCGAGATATACGGAATAAGTATCGTCCTTTTCATGGAATATCAGCGCGTCCTTTTCCATCGGCGTGCCCAGCCGGTGCCGGAAGATCTTCTCGGAACGCAGCGTGGTAGCGTCTTTGAAGGTGTAGAAAAAAGTTTTGTTGTCTTTCGCCCATACCGCGCCGCCGGTCGTGTTCTTTATCACGTCGGGATATACTTCGCCGGTTTCCAGGTTCTTTATGTAGAGATTGTACTGGCGGCGGCTCACGGTGTCCACACCGTATACGAGCAGTTGGTTGTCGTAGCTCACCGCGGTGCCGGCCACCTGGAAATATTCGTGGCCTTTGGCGAGCTCGTTCACGTTGAGGTATATTTCTTCGGGCGCGGATTCGGAGCCTTTTTTGCGGCAGTAGATCGGGTATTCCTTTCCTTCTTCGTAACGGGTGTAATACACGTAGCCGTTGGTGAACACGGGAACGCTTTCGTCCTTTTCCTTAATGCGGCCTTTCAGCTCTTCAAAAAGGTCTTCGCGGAGCTGTTTTACGGGACTGAGCATCGTGTCCGTGTATTTATTCTCTGCTTCGAGATAAGCGATCACCTTTGGGTTTTCCCTTTCGTTGAGCCAGTAATAATTATCGATCCGGGTGTCTCCGTGGATCGTGAGTTCTTTTTTGATCTTTTCTGCCGTTGGCGGTTTCACGTTCATTATCTCGGTCTTTTTATCTGAATTGTTATTGCAGGCGGTCAGCATCGCCAAAGCCAGCATGGGAAGGGTTATGGATCTCATAATACAGGATTAGGAATACTAAATATAAGGAATATGGGGTAAAAAAAAGCCGGGGCCATGCGCGGCCCCGGCGGGTAAAATTTAGCGGATGACCATCTTTTCCGGGTCCCAGTCTATCAGTTTCCTTTTAAAATAACTTTCGTTCACCGCCAGTGCCGGGCCTGCGGCGCGGAGGCCGAAGGTGGCGTCTTCCACCACGGGTTTGCCCGTGCGGATAGACTCGAAGAAATTGGCGAAGTGGTCGAGGCGGTCGTCGTAACCGGCCGGCGCTTTGTAGGCGGACTCGGTGGTTTTTACTTTCGCGCGGTCGGCCTCGCTGTATTTGGCGTTGTATTCCTTAATGTATGCTTCCTGCTGCTCTTTGGTGAACGTGTTGAAGGTGTCCCATCCGCCGTAACCCGGCGCTACCGGCAGTTTGTGCTGCTTGATCTTAAAGTCGTTCCAGCCCAGCTCCATCACGCCTTCGGTGCCTATCAGGCGGGTAAATTCCGATCCGCCGCCGCCGTCCGCGAAGTTCACGCGCAGCTGCATCTGGAAGGAAGGATGGTTTTCCGTTTCGGGATAATCGAAAACGGCCACCATCACGTCAGGCACGTCGCGGCCGTCTTTCCACTGCACGAGGTTGCCCGCGCTGTAAATGCGCGTGGGGCCGGTGGAGCCGATCATAAAGTGAAGACCGGTGATGAGGTGTACGAACAGGTCGCCGGGCACGCCGGTGCCGTATGCCTGGTAGTTTCTCCAGCGGAAAAACCGTACCGGGTCGAAGGGCATTTTGGCGGTGTCTTTCAGAAAGGTGTCCCAATCCACCGTTTTTGGCGAAGCGTCCGTGGGAATGGAATATTGCCATGCGCCCAGAGCGCTATGCCGGTCTATTTTGGCTTCCACGAGGTTTAGCGTACCGATGTCGCCGGCGAGATAACGCCTGCGGGCTTCCGCCAGCGCCACGCTGCTCACGCGCTGGCTGCCTACCTGCAATACTTTGTTGGTGCGCTTTTGCGCGGCGATCACCTGGTGCCCTTCCGCTATCTGCTGCACCATGGGTTTTTCGCAATACACGTGCTTGCCTTTTTCCATGGCGGCGATGGTGATGGTGTCGTGCCAGTGATCGGGCGTAGCGATCACCACGGCGTCGATATCTTTTCTTTCGAGTATCTCGCGGTAGTCGCGGGTGGTGAAGATCTGTCCGCCGTACACGTCTTTGGCTTTTTGGAGGTGGCCGTCGTAAAGGTCGGCCACGGCTACGAGCTCAACGCCGGGTACTTTCAGTGCGGTGTTGATGTCCCCGAACCCCATGATGCCCATGCCGATACCGGCGATGCGGAGCTTGTCGTTCGGGCTGATGCGTTTTTCGGGTTGAAGGATAATGGCCGGCTCTGCTGCCAGGCCGCTGAGAGATCCTGCTCCCAGCAATGCTGCGGTGCTGCCAAGTTGCTTGATGAACTTGCGACGGGAATTTGTAGACATATGCCCAAGATAATAAAGGGTGCGGGAAAATGCAACGGGGTTTGGGATGAGCGGGGATATGAGCGGTTCAATTCGATGACGGGCTTGTTTTAGCAGCGCAGATGCCGATATGGAGTTGCCGCTGTTCATAACAAAAGCCGGCCATACAGCCGGCTTTTGCCTTACTTATCAGTAGTACAGATATGCTTATTTAGACGAGAACCCTGCCGTGATGAACTCCCTGTTCAAACGGGCGATGTTGGAAATGGAAATGCCTTTCGGGCATTCCGCTTCGCAGGCGCCGGTGTTGGTGCAGCTGCCGAAGCCTTCCCTGTCCATCTGGGCCACCATGTTCTCCGCGCGGTGCTTGTGCTCGGGCTGGCCTTGCGGCAGTAATGCGAGCTGAGAGATCT
>JBQCFV010000777.1:0-3090 GCA_051958695.1 Chitinophaga sp.
AGCGCGGAACGGAACCAGTCTTCCCGCGCGATGTTCCAGCCGATACCGGCGGCGGGAAAATATCCCCAGCGGTGGTCAGGATGGTACATGTTGTTGTACGAGCGCGCCATCACAAATTCCAGCAGGTATTTGCCGGCATAGTCGTAATTCGCACGCAGGGAAACGGCGGCGTTCACCAGCGGCAGATCGCGGGCGCTGGTATAGCTGTCCCTGAAACCCACCACCGCGGCGCCGATATGGTGGGCGCCAAAAGTGGAATCGTAGCCGAGCATGAACTCCGTATAGGCCTGCCGGTAGTCGCTCACGATGGACGAGGAATTGCTTTGCTGCCCGTCGGTGCCGATCTTGTTGATCAGCGTATCCTCGCCGGGGCGCGCGATCACGTTGTACACGGCAAAGGATTTGGAACGGTTCAGCGATTCGTCGTAGTAGGCGTTCAGTGACAAAGTGCCTTTTGCGTACAGCCCCGGCAACCAGCTGTCCAGCCGCTGCATTACGCTCAGGTCAGCCATCAGGTTGCGGTTATACGAAGGGCGGTAGCCGGAGCGCACGGCCTGGCCGTAAATATTGCGCTGGTAATCGTTGTTGCCGCCCAGGCTGCCGTCGAAATTGGTAACGGGATAAGCGTTGTTGGGCGTGCTGAGTATCTGGCTGTAAATGGCGGCGGTACCGGCGCCGGGCTCGTTGCCGCTGCGGATGCGCCCAGCCAGGCTCAGGCTGAGAAAGGTGCTGCGGGTCAGCTCGACGTCCACATTGCTGCGGAAGCCGAAACGTTTGTAGAAGTTGTTGGTCTCGTAGGTATTGCCCGGATCGGTGACGAAATAACCTTTCTGGTTGAGATAATCGAGATCCACGAAATACCGGGAGATGCGGTTGCCGCCGGAAATGTTGAGATTATACCGCTGCATGCCGGCCTGTTTGTTCAGCACTTTGTCGTACCAGTCCACATCGGGGTGACCGTAAGGATCGCTGCCGTTCTTCCAGGCGTCCAGGTCACCTTGCGTGTACACGGGCTGGCGGCCGTCGTTCACGAGGGCCTCGTTGTAGAGCCGGGCGTAATCGTACGCGCCGAGGAACTCCGGCGTTTCCAGCATCTGCTGGATGGCCGTTTGCGCCGTGAAGGAAATGCGTTTTTTGCCGTTGAAACCGTGTTTGGTCTGGATCAGTATCACCCCGTTGGCGCCGCGCGTGCCGTACATGGCGGTGGCCAATGCGTCGCGCAGGATGCTTACGGAAGCGATCTGTTCGGGATCGATGGAGGTGATGGGCCTGGGCACTCCGTCCACTACCACCATCGGCGATGCGCCGCGAAGCGAGGTGGCGGCGCCGTCTTCACCGGGGGCCAGGCTGAATTGCGACAGGCTCAGCCCGGCAAGCTTACCATACAAAGCATTTTCCACGGAAGTGACCGGGATGTTGCGGAGCGCATCGTTGTAAACGATGCCGTAGGATTGCAACAATCTTGCACCGGGTTGCGTACCAAACAATACCGGCACGGTGTCCCTCAATGGCAAAACCCCTCCGGGAGCGGGAAGGTTTTGCGGGACCGGTACTTTCCTGTTGGAAGTGTCCGCCGCCTGCATCCCCGCGTAAGAAGCGAGGGGCGCCAGCGCCGTCATTCCAAGGAAAAAGAACGTAGCGTACTTTTTCATCATATAACGTGTTGATTAAAAAAATGAGAGCAATAGCGATAGATCCGATTGGTTGATTTCGTTTGTTGATCCTCTAAGCTGCTTTGGTCAAAAATAGGCGGGCGGCCGGTGGAAGCTACCGGTCATTTCTTGCTTTCTTACGGGTGGAATCAGTCAGAAAAGGCGTGTGAAACTGTAGGGGTAAATTGAAAAACCGGCCACTATGGCTCATTCCGGGACAGCGCCCTGTTTGGCGGCGGCATATTCCTTCGGGGTGCAGCCAAACTCGGCCTTGAAACATTTCCGGAAATAATCCACGTCGGAAAAACCGGCCATATAGGCCACTTCGGTAACGGTAAATTCATTCCTTTCGAGGTATTGCGCCCCTCTTTTCAGGCGGAACCCGCGGATGAACTCGATGGTGCTCTGGTTGGTGAGCGCCTTGATCTTCCGGTAAAGGGTAATGGGGCTCATGCTCAGCTCGCGGGCCAGCTGCTCCACGTTGAGGGTGGGCTCGAGGATGTTGGCGTCTATGAACTGCATTACTTTGTTCAGGAAGGTTTCGTCGGCGGAGGTGATGGCGATGTTGGCTGGCTGCAGCGTGATGTCTTTGCTGTACCGTTCCCGCAACAAAGCGCGCGATTGCAGCAGGTTGCTGACGCGCAGTTGCAATAACCCGATATTGAAGGGTTTGGTGATATAATCGTCCGCGCCGGTTTCCAGCCCTTCCATCTGGAAAATAACGGGGCTGCGCGCCGTGAGCAGGATCACGGGGATATGACAGGTGCGCTCGTCTTTTTTGAGCTTGCGGCAGAGATCGGTGCCGTTGAGACCGGGCATGGCCACGTCGCTGATAATAATGTCCGGCAGCACTTCGGTGGCGATGCGCCAGCCTTCGTTGCCATCCGCCGCTTCGTGCACGGTGTAGCGGTCGCGGAAGTGGGAAGCGATGAAGCCGAGCATCTCGGCATTGTCTTACACGATCAGCATCACGGGCAGCTGACCGGCTTCGTGCGGCTCGTTGTCCTCGCGGGCAAGGGTTGGGACTGTTTCTTCAGGCAGCCCTTCGTCTTCGCGCAGCATTTCTTCCGGCGCATACTGCGCCGCGTCCAGTGGCAGCAGCACGGTAAAACAGGTATGGCCCGGCTTCCCTCCCGCTGCCGGTTCGCTTTGTACGGTAATGCTGCCGCGGTGAAGGGTTACCAGCCCTTTTGTAAAGGCCAGCCCGATGCCGGTGCCGGAAATGGGCATACCGGTATTATTATAATGATGGAAGGGGTTGAATATCTTATCAAGATGCTGCGCGGCAATACCCGCCCCATTGTCTTCCACCCTGATCTCCGCCTGCCCGCCGTTCACTTCCAGGCCCACCGCGATGCGGCCGCCCGGCGGGGTGAATTTCACGGCGTTGGACAGCAGGTTGAACATGATCTTCTCCAGCTTGTCCTGGTCGAACCAC
>JBQCFV010000778.1:0-3772 GCA_051958695.1 Chitinophaga sp.
GAAAAAGGAAATGTTACAATTGTGGGGGATTTTTTTCGGGGGGATGCATTAGCTGTCGCGGGTACCAGGTGTTTCCATGCCGTTTATAACCTGCGGTTATTGCCCGTAACGGAAATAATCACATACATCTTCATCGCACAACAAAGCCTTGTACACCGGGTGCTGCAGCACTTCCGTATAATCCATCCACCGCTTATTTACCTTTATTCTCCGGTACACCAGCCTGATGCCATGCGAATAATCGACGTACCAGTTCACATGCCCGGTGTACAAAGGCTGGATAGGCTTGCCGTCCGGCTTATGCCAGCCGTAAATGGCCACACGGTCCGGGCGCGCGTCGCGGGGAATTTTCCCGCTGATCACCACGTCTTTTTTGATACCGGCTATCAGCCCGTTTCTTCCTTTGCGCTGCCCTTCGATAATGAGGTGATGATGCCAGAAAATGATGGCGCTGTCGCGGAAAGCGTACAGGGGCACCGGTTCCAGCTTTACTTTTGCGGCGCGGTAAATATCGTTCACCATTTTTCTCGTCGGTAAAAAACATTGCAGGCTGTCTGCAATACGCTGCGCCGTCATGGGCGTGAGCGGCACCCTTGCAAAATTATCGTTGCTTCCGATGGAGAGGTAGTCGGGCGCTACGTAGTAGGTGGCGGTTACCGTTTTCCCGTTGGCGCCGGTGATGGAAGTGTGCACGGGCACGAACTTCCGGAGGAAAGCCGGCACGTTCCCCGACAAAATTTCTTTCATCGCGATGGGCTCGCGCGTGTGCCATTTCATACTGTCCACTTTTTTGTAGAACGCATCGCCGGAAAGGGCCTGCGCCGGGCGAGGCGGCAGCGGAAGCTTGAAGGCAGTGCGGCAGGAGGCCAGGGATATGGTGCAGAGTGCAACAAAAAAGGCCATGTAACGTGTGTACATGGCCTTTAAATTACTTTTAAACGACGAGATATCCCACCGCAAAAAATTCGCGGGCCAGTTGGCTTTTGATCTCACGGCAATAAACACCGACCGGCCCGCTTAAATATCTTAGTTCAGTATTTCAGACAACTTGCCCGCCAGCTCTTCCCCACGCAGGTTCTTCGCCACGATCTTCCCTCCCGGGTCGATCAGGAAGTTCTGCGGGATGGCCTGCACATGATACAGATCAGCGGCTTTTTCATCGCCGAGATCGATCAGCTGCGTCCAGGTGAGACCGTCCTCCTGGATGGCTTTCAGCCAGGCGGAGCGCTGGCGTTCATTATCCAGCGAAACGCCGAGAATGGTAAAATTCTTTGCCTTAAACTCGTTGTAAGCCTTTACCACGGCCGGGTTTTCAGCGCGGCAGGGCTTGCACCACGACGCCCAGAAATCCACCAGCACATATTTCCCGCGGTAGTCGGACAGCTTTACGGATTTGCCGGCAGGATCTTTCTGCACAAAATCCGGCGCAATAGCGCCCACGGCGATACGCTTCAGTTTGGCGATCGTTTCAGCATAAGCTTTTCCTTTGGCGGTATTCTTCACCGCGGCGGAAAGCTTGTCGTACAGCGGCGCCAGGTCGCCCGCTTCGGGGAACAAGCCGCCGTAGGAATCCAGCAGGTCGAGGCTCACCACTGCGCCCGGATTGGCGGTGATGAACGCGCCATAAATCTGTTGGCGCGCCTTTTCGATGGAATCGTAACCGGCTTCGCGTTTTTTGCGCGCTTCTTCCGTGGCCTTTTCTTCTTTGGAAAGCGCGGCATATTCCGCGGACATTTCCTTTTCGCGTTTCACTACCGGCGCCAGCATTTGCTGCAGCTTCGCGTAATAACGGTTGTTCTCACCGCCTTCTATTTTCGCGCCTGCCAGCTTGTGCTTGCCGGTGATGGTAATAGTGGCGTTTTCGAGGTATACTTTCGCATAATCCGGTCCGTCGTTGCCGGAAGTTTTCAGGTTCAGGCTGGCAGACATTGGTTCTGCAACAGTTCCTTTCAGCACGAACGATCCGTTCTTTACTTCGGCGGAATCCCTTTCATAATTCTCCCCGGAACGGTAACTGAGGTATACTTTAGCCGGCTCTTCCACGCCGCTGATATGCCCTTTGATCGTATACGAAGCCGCGTGCTGCGCGAACGATGCGGCTGGAAAGGCCATGAGGGCTGCGATAAAATAATGTTTCATGTGTTAACGGTTGTGTTTTTAATTAAAAGGCCTGGTATCCGGCGCAATGCCCCACTGCGGGTTAAAGATCCATACGGAATTGGTTTTCGGCAGTACGAACACGGGATCGTCTATTTTCGCTTCAAAGGTTTCGGAGCCGAGCGTATGCACGATAGTGGACTTTCCCCAGGGCTTGCCGGGTTCGAGACAGAATCGTTTCAGGTCGAAAAAACGTTTGAGATGCGCCAGCGGCAGCTCGCGGCGGCGTTCGTCCAGCACGAGCTGTATCACGGCGTCCTTCCCGCCCGCGGGCATCGTGAGGTCCGGCGTACCGGTTACCATACGGTATTTGCGGAGGAGGTTCACGTCGGCCAGCGCTTCGGGCAGGCGGTTGGTGCGGGCGTATGCTTCCGCGCGCATCAGCAGCAGCTCGGGAAAACTGAAGCCCGCCGTCATCTGGAAGCGGGACAGGCCGCCGGAGATGGTCTCGCCACGGAAATACTGCAGCCGCAGGCCGTCGTCGTACGTAACGCCGTTGTAAGTGGTTTTATAACCCGGCGCTTCCAGCAGGAAATATTTATAACGCAGGTCGTTATCCTTGTCGAACAACGCGATGAACCCGTCCGAAGGGTACGCGTAATTCGCCCTGCCGGACCTTACATCGGTGGCACGGAAAAAAAGCATCTCGCGGCTGGTAGGCAGGTTGATGCGGCTGTCCGGGCTGTTGACCTGGCTGGCAGCAGGATTGGCCGGGTTGGCCAGCGACAGCGTATTAAAATCATACAGCACATTGTCCACCCCTTTCGCGATAGCCGCCGTCCATGCGAGGTTGGCGTAATACGCCACGCTGTCGTACTGCTGCGTGAACAGGTGGTAATAAGCCAGCATCGCCTGCGCCGTCATTTTGTTGGCGCGCGAGGGATGGTTGGTGTTCTCCGGGATATTGGGCAACGCGGCGTGCAGGTCTGCCAGCACTTTGGCAAACACTTCTTCCTGCGTGGAAAGATCGGGCATGGCCGCGTCCACATCGGGCGAGGTGAGGTACGGGATGGTTTTTGTATCGTTAGCGCCGCCGGGCTTGTACACGGGACCGTATACGAGCGTGGTGTGAAAGTAGCTCCAGGCACGGGCTACGTAAGCCTGCGCCATCACGGCGTCGGCTTCTTCCGCGTTCTCTTCGTCGCGTATCTCTTTCACGCCTTCTATCACGTTGTTCAGGTATTTCATGGAGCGGTAGGTGCCCCAGTCCCAGAAATAATCCGCCAGCGTCGGGTTTTTAAAAGGCGGACGGAAAATGTAGCCGTAATAACAATCGATGTTCGGGCTGTTGTTCGCTTTGTAATAGATCTTGCCGATGCCTTCAGACAGCGTGAGGTTGTCCGTCATGTACCCCAGCAGCGAGGTGTTGTTGTTGTTAAGGAACGGGTATTTTACGATGTCCTGGTTGTCCAGCAGGTGGTTGAACTCCGCTACTTCCGTAGGTATCAGCTTCCCTTTCGGCTTTACGTCGAGGAACTTGTTGCAGGCCGTTAGTGAAACGGCCGCGGTGAATAGCAATATGGAATATAGTCGCATGACCATGTGTTGTTAAGTTTTAAAAATTGACACGGAGGCCGAGATACATTTCGGGCATGGGTCTCCATGGCGTGAAGCC
>JBQCFV010000779.1:0-9161 GCA_051958695.1 Chitinophaga sp.
GGCGCAGGCTTTTAACCGGCAGGCGCCTACGGTTTATAAGAGAAGCGGTTGCCTGTGGTTGAAGAACACAATTACCGTACCACCAGCGCCTTCGCACCCTCCGTCATATAAACGGCCGTACGGCCGTTGCGGTCTTTATACAGCAGCACCGCGTCGAGCCCGGGCTCGCGCTGCAACAGCCGTTTGCTTTCGTCAAAACCCAATACGAAACAGGGCGTATCAAAGCCGTCCGCCGTCACCGCTTCTTTCGCGATGATCGTTACGCTCAGCAGCGAATCGGGTAGCGTATAACCTTTTTTTGGATGAACGATATGACCGAACGCGCGGCCGTTGGAAGCATAATGGTCCTGGTAATTTCCGGCGGTAGTTACGGCGGCGTCATGAAGACGGATGCTGAGCAGGTCTTTCCCGGGCCGCTGCGGGTCTTCGATGCCGACCGTCCACGTTCCGCGGCATCTTGCCTCGCCGCCTACTTCCACCATATAACGTTGTATGCCCTGCGCTTCGAGGAATTGCGCGAGCACGTCCACCGTATAGCCCTGCGCGATGCCGTCAAGATCGAGGCGCACGCCGGGTTTCAGGGCATGCACGGTTTCTTTGTCGAAGCGGATGTATTGAAAACCTACATACTGCAGCAGGGAATCGGCTTTTTCCGTCCAGTCGCTGCCTTTGCGTTTCCCCTCGCGGTAGGCTTGCACAAGCGGCATCACCGTGGGGTCGAAGGCGCCGCCGGTGGCTTCGTACACCTGTTTTGCGCGTTGCAGCACTTTAAAAAAATGACCGGACTGAAACTTCCAGTCTTCCAGCCTGTTAAAAGCGGAGATCTCGGATTCAGCCCGGTAGGTGGACAGTGCCCTGTCCAGTTCAAGGAATATGGAATCGGCCTGGGGCCTGAAGTTGCGCTGGCCGCCGTCTTCATACCGGATATGCCACGAGGTGCCCTGCGCAAAGCCTTCGAGCTTTACCAGCGGGCCGCTTTGCAGCAATATCCATATAGCGGCCAGGAACGTCATTTCCCGGCCGGCGGATTTTGCAGGGTTTGCGGCAGGTCCTCTCCTTTAATGATCGCCAGCAATTCCGGGAGGTAATCTTTATATACGCCGCGCGGTGTGGTGTGGTGTTTTTTCGCCACGGCCGCCGCGAAACCGACCACCTCTCCCATCATGCCGCAGGTGCGCATTACACGCGTGCTGCCAAAGGCTACGTGCGTGGTGCTGATGTTCCTGCCTGCCATGAACAGGTTGGGGATGTTGCGGCTGTAAAAGCAGCGGTACGGGATGGTGTAAGGCGCTACCCTGATGTGTTTGGTGCTTGCGAAAAATTCCTGGCCTTCGAAATATTTGCTGTTCTGTTTATCGGGGAAATGCAGGTCGATCGTCCAGGTGGCGGTAACGGTGCCGTCCGGGTAAAGCTTGCCTTCCTGTATGTCCATCTGGGTGAGGATATGATCGCCCATGATCCTGCGCGATTCACGTTTGCCGCCGATGTATGCCCCCCATGCCCGCTCGCGTTTGGCGTCTTTTTCGGGTTTGTTTTTCTTGAGGTACGACCAGTTGCCGTAAACGGCGCGCAGGTTGTGGTCGCGGATCTTTTCGGCGTCGGTGATGGTGTTGAAGTTGCCAAAGCCGGTTTCCCACTGCCAGTCGGACCTGCCCTCGTCAATGTGATATTCGTCTGAGAATTGCAGGGCCCAGGGCGTTTCAGGGAAAGCGGATACGGTGTCTTTTTCCAGCGAGGCCCAGAGGTTGGAAGTGCCCAGCGTAAAGCTGTCCGGTTTTTCCGCGGCCAGCGATTCGCCGGTTTCCGCTTTGCTTTCGCGGCCCATCCTGAAATCCGCGCCCGCGAGGTAACCGATGGTGCCGTCGCCGGTGCAGTCGGAGAAATAGGTGCCGGTGAAGCGTACTTCCTGGTTGGTGGCGATGTTCCGCCCTACTACTGCGGCGATCTTCCCGTCTTTCATTTCCACTTTGTACACATGCGTGTTGAGGAAGAGATGCAGATTCTTTTCGGCTTTTACGATAGAGATCTTCCGCGCGTCGCCATATTGGCTGGCATCGGGGTTGCCGTTGCCGGGGTCGCCATTGTCCATTTCACGCACGATGCGGCCCAGCTTGGGATAATAGTTTTTGTCTATGTCCCCCTTCAGATGCACGCGCACTTCGGAGCTGTTGTTGCCGCCAAGCACGGGCCTGTCCTGTATCAGCGCGGTTTTTAAACCCATGCGCGCGGCGGAAATGGCCGCGCAGGTGCCCGCGATGCCGCCGCCGATCACCACGAGATCGAAGTCGCCGGCTTCCTGCGGCGCGGCGGACAGATGCAGCACTTTCCTCCGAAATTCATTCAGCGAGGCCAGCGTATTCGGCGGCGTGAATTTCAGCGCGTCGGTGAACAATATTGCATCGCAGCGGCCATTGAAACCGGTGAGATCTTTCATGACAAGACTTACTTCTTCCTTCGTAATATCCACCACGCCGGCATCGTACCATTTCCAGGCATCGTTGCCGCTGGCGCCCATTACAGGCCCTGCCTGCTCGCCGTCGATACTGATGGTGAATTTGCCCGGGCCGGTGGGGTATGGCGCCCAGTCTTTGGTGCGCACCCACATGCGGTACTTTCCTTTTGAAGGGAATTTCACGGTAGTGGTCGCGTCTTTTACGGGCCGGCCCATGCCGTGCGCCATGAGGTAGGAAGAGCCGATCACTACGAACGACTGCTGGTCGACCACCCAGCCGCCTTTGCTGGCGAACGATTCCGCTTCCACGTATACATGTTGCTGGGCGAATGCCGCTGCGTGGAAGACGAGCAGCAGCACCAGGATCTTTATTCTTGCCATATCATTCGTTTTTCTTTTCGTATGCGGATAGTTTTTGCTGAACGGATTTATCGTTATGTTCCAGCTGTTTTAATGCATGGTAAATATCTTCTCCCATATCGGGGTGAGACAGCTGCGCCGCCAGCGCCTGCTGCGCTTTTACAGGCAGCTCCGGGCGGGCGGCCAGTACTTTGAGCTTTGCTTCTAACTGTTCGCGGTTGCCTTCGGTGGCGGCAGCGGCTATCTGTTCGCACAACTGATCGTCTGGCCGGATGTCGAGCATTTTTTTGAGGATGTTCATCTGCAAAGGGTACGCTGCTTTGCAGTA
Source organism: Chitinophaga sp. (assembly GCA_051958695.1). GTDB lineage: Bacteria > Bacteroidota > Bacteroidia > Chitinophagales > Chitinophagaceae > Chitinophaga. Next base: position 3,141 of record JBQCFV010000779.1, read on the forward strand.
CGCGGCCCAAAGCCTTGCTTGTCTTTTGGCACGCCGGAAATAATCCGGGTGCACTTTCTGCAATGCGTACCGCGCGGTGAAAATATTTTCTCCTTCAATGATGCCGAAGATATCATCTTCATAACCTCTCTTCACTTTTCCGTCCGCGTCCATCACTTTGTCCATGGCCCAATACTGGTAATGATGGTTATGGCTTTGCAGGAAACGGTGCAGCATTTTTTTGTTTTCCAGCGAAGCGGTAATGCGCTGTATCTGCCCGCCGGTGGAGCCGTGCGCAAAATGCCAGAGCGTGTAGCAGGTGAACACCGCACCTTCTATCACTTCGCTTTTGATGGTCTTTAACGTAGCGCCGGTGCGGATGTTGGCGGAATCGGAAATGTTCTCCGTTCCTTTCACCACGAGGTCTTCCATTTTCAGTTCAGAGAGGATGGAAGATTCTTTTGCGAGTATCTCCTGCAGCTTGCCGTACTCGTTTTCAAGAAAATCGCGGTGATCGGTTTTGGTGAGCACTTCGCCCGCCGGAAGGTCGTAACGCAGGTAATTGCCCAGCAGGTCCCAGTAAAGGTTGATGCGCACGGGCCTGCATTCGCCGGTATTGCATACCGGCGTGAAGATGTTCCGGAAAAAATACTTCGGCCGCCCCGTTTCATCGAGCGCGAGGTTGAGCGTATAAGTGGCCGTGTCGCCCTCCCTGATCTCGTACCGGCGAAGGGTATCTTTCAGGGAAGGCGACAGGGCAGCCGCTTCAGCGGTAAGCAAACAGAATAATGTCAGCAAACTCAGCCGCATGGTTGTCGTTTATTTATAAGTTAGCATCGCGGTGGCTTCGCAATCCCGGTTGCCGGTCAAGCGTATCCAGCGCGCCTGTATGCCGTCAGGGAAATGATGGCGGAACGTTTCGCCGGGTTGCACGGTCACTTCTTTGTATTGCATCCACACGCCGTTGCCTACCGGGTCCATTTCGATGGTAAAGGTTACCGGGCTGCCGCCGTTATGCGACAGGGCCAGGTCCCGCTGATCGTAAAACCCGATCAGGTATGGGTCGGACGGTTCGCCGGATCTGATGGCGGTGGCGGACCAGGGCCCGCCGTTGCCGGTGGGCTTGCCCATTTTCCAGAGATCGTCTATCACACCGGCCCATACGGCGGCTTTCCCATCCGCCGAGCGGATGATGCGCGGGTTCTTCACACCGGCGTCTATTCCTGTAAAGATCAACAATCCCCGGTAAGATGCATAATCATTGATACGAAAATTATGCGAGGCCACCGGGCGTATCTTGGCATAACCGTCCGCGTTCTCCGCGGGCAGCTCGTAAAACGTGCCGTGGCAGTTCAGCAGATCGCGTTCCGTGGCCACTTCGCGGCAGATGCGCAATACGCCCTGCCCGGTAAGCCCGGTGAATCTTTTATCGCCCAGCGGCAAACGCCAGCGGCGGCCGTTGTCGTCCACGATCAGCACGGAACTTTTTTCCACGGTTACCGCCTGTTTCGGAATCGCGAATTTCTCACGGATGAACGATAGCGTGGCTTCGTCGTCCTTCTTCTGCAATTCCATTTTCCCGTTCAGCTCGTAATAACCGTTGGGGGTTGCAATGCCCAATGCCCGGCGGTCTTTGCCCAGGCCATACAACAGTCCGCCGGTAGCTGCATTGGCAGCGATTTTGGTAAGACCGTTGAAAATGGCGTCAGGCGTCGTGCTGCGCGTATCTTTCTGCGCATAGTTGAACTGCACGGTCGCTTTCGCGTCCGCGTCCGTTTTCACGCGTATCCACTCCCCTTTTGCCGTAGCGGGGAAAACGACTTGCGCCGCTCCGCCCGCCGGCACTTTTACCGTTTTTATATGCGACCACTGTTGTTCACCGGTTTCAAATATGAACGTCGTACCGGCGTTCCCGTTATTCTTCACCCAGGCCGCGCGTTTCGGCCATCCTGCGAACAGGAAAGGCTCGGAAGGCTCGCCCGCTTTTACGTGCTCGTTCAGCCATACCGCTCCTTCCGCGTCGTTAGGCCCCAGCTGGTCCGGCAGGCCTGGTGATGTGAACCAGAGATTGGAATTGGACTGGCCCGGGCCTTCGATATTGCCCTTCGCCTTGCGTTTGTTGAGGAACTCTTTTTGCGCGGAATCGTCGCAGCCGAATACCAATTTGTTGTTCCAGCGGGTGAAGTCGCCGATCACTTTCAGATAGGCGGAGCGCGGGCGGATGCCTGCGGTATGCGCGCTGTTGAAATTGCCGGGGAAGTGCCAGAACAAACCGTGCATGGTCATGAGATATTCCGGTTTGCCCGGCGTACCGATGTCCCTGATGCGGGGCCATTCCGTATTCCAGCCATGCGCGCCGTCGTAGCTATGACTGGCCTTTGGCAGCCGGTAAAAATGCCAGCTGCCGTTATCACGCACACCGAGCAGCACGGACTTGTGGTCCCAGCCGGTGGCCCATATCGGGTCCGAATCCGGGTGCGCGTTGCCGTGAATGCCGCCGGGGCCGGTGATCTCCACGAACTGGTTGCGGCGCACCACTTTCCAGTTCCTGCCGTCCCATTCGGAAAGCGAGCCGGCTTCGATATCAAAATGTTTCAACGCCTCCGGGCCGGGCTCGCCGTTGTTGGAATACACCATCACGCCCTGGCCGCTGTACACGCCTTTGCCATGTGCGCCGGGCAGCAGCTCGCCGCGGTGGTTGTTGGCCACGTCCTTTTCTTTCTTCTGTTTTACGTTGCCGTCCTGGTACAGCATGACGGGCTGCAGGGTCTTTACGTCCACTTCATAAAAACCTTCTTCCATGGTGGCGTAATAGATCTTTCCCGCGGGATCGGTGAGGTGGCGGGCATTGCCCGTATGCCTGCCCGGCATGATGTCGTAAGGTATCACGCGCACTTTGCCGCTGCCGTCTATCGCGTAAGGACCGATGAACAGCTGGTTGCTTTCCTTGTGGACCATGCGGTTGGCGGGCGTTCCGCCGATGCTTTCCGGTCTTACGGTCTGCTGCAGCGAAGGGGAAATTTCATACAGCTTGTCCGACGAACCGAAGGGCAGGTGCGGGCCGTACGTGACCACCCATAAATTGCCGGCCCAGGGCACCACCGCGCCCGTTCCGCATTCGCCTTCGTTGTTGTACATCGCAAGGTGCGGGTACACGCCGCCGTAGGATGGATATTGTTGAGCCGTTACCGGCAGGCCCGCGGTGAGCAGGCCTGCCAGCAGTATCATTTTCAAACGCTTCATCAATAATTCGGGTTTTGATCGAGGCCGCTGCTTAGTACCTCGGAAGTTGGAATAGGCCAGAGATACTGGCGTGTCTCATCAAATTTACGCAATGCGATCTGTTTTATCAGGCCGGCTTCGTACATCGGTTTGAAATCGGCGCTGCCGTTCTCGTCGATGTCCGGCGTTTGCGGGAAAAACCAGAGACCGGGCTGCACGACCTTCGTACGGAGATCGGCGGGGTCAAGCAATCCGTAGTTCGGTTTGTTCAGCACTTTCTCCGCGATCTTCCAGCGGATGATGTCCATATACCTCACGCCTTCCAGTGCAAACTCCATCCTTCTCTCCGCTCTCAGTATAGGGCGGAGCGCCGCCTGGTCCGTAACGGTTACGGCGGGGTATTCGGCAACGCTGGTCATGGGTACGCCGTAAGCGCGGGCGCGCACGGTGTTGATGGCGTCCAGCACGGTCTGGTCGATCTGGTCCAGCTCTATTTTTGCTTCTGCGTACATCAGCAGCACATCGGCGTAACGGATGATGATCTTGTCCGGCTCGGCAGTCCAGGAGTTGAGCAGCCAGTCGCTGTCCACGCCTTTTTTCCAGACCAGCCCGTTGAACGAAGCGAAGATGGCTACGGAACGGGTGTCTTTATTCTCCACGTATTTCTGATCGGCCTCTTTCCATACTTTCAGCGAATCAGGGTGCGGCTGGTAAATGTAGCCGAGCAATGGCTGCTGGAACTCCTGTATGGTAGCGGTACAGCGCGGGTCGCGGTGCTGGAAGGGCTTGTGCGGATCGTAACGCGGCGATTCGTCGATGGGCAGGCCGTCGTCGCAAAGGAACGAGCAGAACAGGTCCCAGGAAGGATTTTTGGCGCCCCATCCGCCCGCGTTGCGCGGCACATAGTTCTGCAGATCGCCGAGCGTCACTTTCAATGCAACCGATCTTGGCAGGCCGAAGATCGTCTCTACCGAATTTTTTGTTTTTGACAGGAACAGGCTGCTGAAATCGCCGTGCAACCTGTAAACGTCCAGCTTCATACAATCTTCGGCGGCTTTGGCGGTGGTGGCGTAATCGCCCATCTGCAGCGCAAAGCGCGCTTTCATGGCCAGGGCGGCGCCGGAAGACGCGCGTTTCAGCTCGCCTGCGCCGTACGTTTTGGGAAGGTTCAGCGCGGCCTCGTCAAAATCCGCATAGATCTTCGGCATCGTTACGTCTTTGCCCACCTGTTCCATCTTCCTCGCCTGTTCGATGTCCAGCGCGGTTTCCGTATAGATGATGTTGCCGTAATGCGTTACCAGCCTGGCGTACATGCAGGCGCGCACAAATTTCGCTTCCGCGGTGTAACGGCTGATCTGCGCGGCGCTCAGCTTATCCGCGGCGCGGTCGATGCTGAAGATCACGTTGTTGGCGCGGGCGATCACTTTGTAGGTGTTCTTCCACCAGTCTTTCACAAACCCTGTTTCCCCGTTGATGGTGGCGTTGGCAATGGGCGTAACGGTTTCGCGGTACAGGAAATCGTCCGTCCAGTCGTCCTGGTCGTTGGGCCAGAATACGTCTTTATAAAGCCCGTTCAGCGACATCTCTATTTCTTCCGCGTTGGAGTTCCAGGTTTCGCTGGAACCGTCAGACAGCGGGTTGAGGTCCAGTTTTCCGCAGGCGGCCATCAGTACGGCGCTGATGCAGATGAATATTTTCTGTTTCATGATTTTCACGGTTTAAAACTTGACAGATACGCCCATTACATAAGACACGGTGATGGGATAACCGAGCGCAGGGTTCTCAGGGTCCCAGCCGCGCGGGTAATTGTGCAAGGAAAAGAGGTCTGTAACGTTCCCGTATACACGAAGCTCCTGTATATGCAGCCTGTCCAGCAAATGTTTGGGAAGGCTGTACGCCAGGTTCACGTTCTTCAGGCGGAAATACGCGCCGTTGAACATCCAGAAGTCGGACATGGCGTAGTTGTTGTCTGCCGAGTTGCGCGTATAACGCGGATATTTTGCGTGGAGGTTCTGTTCGGGCGTGCTGTACTTGCTCCAGGTTTCCCCGTCGAGGATGGCGGGGAACGTGCCGTAGTTTTCCCGCAGCGGCTGCACGATGTCGATGGTAAGCCGCGAGTGCTGCTTGCCTACACCCTGCAGCACGATGCCAAGGCTCCAGTTTTTGTAGCCTGCGTGCAGGTTGGCGCCGTACATGTAACGCGGCATCGATCCGCCCAGCAGCACGCGGTCGTACTCGGGTGAGATCTTGCCGTCGGGTATACCGTCCGGGCCGCTGATGTCCATGTACTGGATGTCGCCGGGGCGCACGTTGGCGTTCAGTTTGGCGGATTTGTCCACTTCGTCCTGCGTCTGGTAGATCCCTATCGCGCGGTAGCCGTACCATTCGTTAAATTCGCTGCCTTCGGTCTTGATGTTATCGCCCAAAAATTCGGTACCGCCGAGGTCGCCCATTTTGGTGATGAAGTCGGACACGTTGACGGACACGCTGTAATTAAATTCGCCTTTCCTGTCGTACCAGCCGGCCTGCAGTTCCCAGCCCTTGGTGTACATCCTGCCGGTATTCTGAAAGGGATTGTCGTAGCCGATGTAATCCGGTATTTCCAGCTCCAGCAGCATATCGCTGGTGGTTTTGCGGAAATAATCGCCGGTAACGCGCAGGCGGTTGTCCAGGAAGTTCGCGTCCGCGCCGATGTCGAAGGAGCGGGTCGTTTCCCAGGAAATGTCGCGGATGGCGTATTGCCATTGCGCGGCGGATTGCGCGCTCACCACGCCGTTGCCTTTGTAGAACAGCGAATTGTTCTCAAAGTGCAGCAGCGCC
>JBQCFV010000780.1:0-4630 GCA_051958695.1 Chitinophaga sp.
CGATCGACGACCGCTTCAGCACCATCATGAGCTATGATGAGATCATGACGAAGCTGACCGGCGAGGTACGGTCTGTAAGGAGCGTAGACCCCGTTACCGGCGAAGAAAAGCTGGTGGAAACAAGGGATGAGTTCAACCCCGAATCCATCAAACAATACAAGATCAAGGAAGTATGGGTGTTCGACCAGGAAGCCTCCGCGCTGAAGGTCCGCATCCTGGGCATCGCGCCCATGGTATCCCGTATGAACGACGACGGGTCCATCCGCGCCTCCATTCCCCTCTTCTGGCTGTATTACCCCGACCTTCGCCCGGTACTGGCCAAATACGACGTATTCAACCCGAATAACGACGCATCTACCATGACCTGGGAAGACCTGGTCGAAATGCGCTTCTTTACCAGCTTCGTGGTGAAAGAAAAGAACGCCTTCAACAGGGACATCAACAGCTACATCAAAGACGGCGTCATGCGCCTCCTGGAAGGTCAGGCCATTAAAGACAAGATCTTTAACAACGAGCAGGACCTCTGGGAATATTAAGCTGCAAACGTTCAGATCCGAAGACAATAATGAAAAGCTGCCTCCTCACCGGGAGGCAGCTTTTTTTATATACGCTGCGATCAAACACCGCTTCTTTTCTTCCGTGAAAATCCTGATCCGGATCAAGATTTATCCGCTGCGCCCGTTTTACCTTTGTGCTGAAAAAAAACTCCATTCCATGCCCCTCTTTCAAGCAACAGAATTACTGCAGGATCTCCGCACCGATGTAAAAGGCATCTTCAACGCCTTTCAAACGCATATCAATCCCCAAACCGCCGCCGTATTGCTGCAGCAGCCCGCGCCCGGCAGCTGGAGCGCAGCGCAATGCCTTCACCACCTGAACGGCTACGGGCAATTTTACCTGCCCGCGCTTGAACAAGCCATTAACAAAGCCGAACATAACCAATGGAAGGCAAAGCCGCAATTCCGCAGCGGCTGGCTGGGCAATTATTTCACCGGTCTCATGCAACCCAAACCGGACGGTGCATTGAAATCAAAAATGAAAGCGCCTAAAGGCCACCGCCCGGAACCTCAATTGGATGTGCCCGCGATCCTCGCTGAATTTGCAGGGCAGCAAAACACCCTGCTGGCGCTGCTTCAACGCGCGGAAAATATCGACATTACAAGACTGCGCGTACCCACTTCTCTTTCATCGCTGCTAAAACTTAACGCGGGCGATACGTTCCGTTTTCTCATCGCACATGAACAACGGCACGTTTTGCAGGCGCTCCGCGCTGTCCGTTCCGCCACCGGCGACACGCAAACTGCGGTCACAATGCAGTACCTCGAAGCACCGTTTTGTTAATCAAAACAACCGTGGTGTGAATCGCCGGAAATCCAGTACTGTCGGGCATTCCAACATGTTTGTATTTTTGTGGTGATAACAAATTCTTAACAACTGCAATACGTTGTTCATATTACTTTAGTATAAGAAACTCATCTCGAATGATCCGCCTTAACAAGGCAATCAATCTAATCTGTGTCTTTTAATGGTTCACTTGGGGAAAAGAGCCTGGTTCTCAAACCGGGCTCCCGTTTTTTAGCCAGGGAATACAAGTAGTTAGGATTCCTCACCGTGAAAATGCCGGAAAATAATACGGGCTTTGCTTTGCCCGACCTCCTTCTCCAATTCTTCCAGCGACAGCTGTTTCACTTTATTCACGGACCTGAAAGCCTGCAACAATTGCGTGGCCGTGTTCGCACCGATGCCTTTAATAGCTTCCAGCTCGTTTTTGAATGTGCCTTTGCTGCGTTTCTGCCGGTGGAACGTAATGCCGAAGCGGTGCACCTCGTCGCGGATGCGGCGTATCAGCTTCAGGCTTTCGCTGTCGTACGGCAGCTTGATGCTCTCCTTATCACCGGGAAAAAATATTTCTTCTTCGTTTTTGGCGAGGCCCACCACCGTCATACTGCCGATGAGGTCCAGCTTGCGGATGCTCTCCATAGCGGCGCCCAGCTGCCCTTTGCCGCCGTCGATGATCACGAGCTGGGGCAAAGGCTGCTGCTCGTTCAGCAGGCGGTTATAACGCCGGAAAACCACTTCCGTCATGGAAGCGAAGTCGTTGATGCCTTCCACCGTTTTGATATTGAAATGCCGGTAATCCTTTTTCGACGCCACGCCGTCCTTGAACACCACGCAGGCTGAAACAGGGTAACTGCCCTGGAAGTTCGAGTTATCAAAAAATTCGATGTGCACCGGCAGTTCCTGCAATTCAAGATCGGCCTGCAGCTGGTACAGCACCTTTTTCTTTTCCATGTCCGTTTTGCCTTCGAGATGCAGCATTTTCTTTTTCTTCAGCTCCTCGCGGAAATAGGTCACGTTTTTTTCGGAGAGGTCGAGCAGCTTCTTTTTGTCGCCGCCTTTCGGAATGGTGAGCGTAACGCCTTCTTCGGGGAATTCTACTTCAAAGGGCAGCACGATCTCGCGCGCCATGCTCTGGAAAGCGTCGCGCAGATAGGCGACGGCGTAGGCCATCACTTCTTCGTCCGTTTCTTCGAGCTTTTTTTCTAGCGTCACGGTTTTGGTATCGGCGATGGTGCCGTTGAGCACGCGCAGGTAATTCACGTACGCGAAATTTCCTTCGGAAAGGATCGTGAACACGTCCAGGTTGCCGACCCTTGAGCTTACGATGGTAGAGCGGCTTTGATAGGCTTGCAGGCTTTCGATCTTTTTACGCTGGATCTCCGCTTTTTCAAATTCCATGTTCATCGCATGCTCCTGCATTTTTGCCTTGAAAATGTTGAGCACGGGCGAAAGGTTGCCGCGGAGGATTTCTTTCACCTGCTGCAAACCTTCACGGTAATCTTCTTCCGTCTGCAAACCTTCGCAGGGCCCTTTGCAGTTGCCCAGGTGGTATTCGAGGCAGACCTTGAACTTCCCTTTCCGGATGTTCTGTTCGCTGAGGTTCAGCGAGCAGGTGCGCAGCGGGATGTTGTAACGGATGATCTCGAGCACTTCGCGCACACGGCCTACCGAAGTGAAAGGGCCGAGGTATTCGCTGCCGTCCCTGATCACGCGGCGGGTGAGGAACACGCGGGGGAAAGGTTCGTGCTTGATGATGATGAACGGGTATGTTTTATCGTCTTTGAGGTTGATGTTGAAACGCGGCTGGAATTGTTTGATGAGCGAATTTTCCAGCAGGAACGCGTCCTGTTCGGAATCCACGATGGTGAACTCGATGTGATGGATGGTTTCCACCAGCTTCCGCGTTTTGTAATTGTCGTGGTTCTTTACAAAATACGAGCTGACCCTTTTGCGGAGGCTTTTGGCCTTGCCGATGTAAAGCAGCTCGCCCTCCGGGCCGAAATATTTGTAGATACCGGCGTCAACGGGCAGTGTATGCGCTATCTGTTGAAATTCTGCGGCTGTCATGTATGGTTCGTTGTCGGGTGAAACCAGGCCTGCACTTCGAGGTTTTCCGGTTTCAGGAAAATGATCCGCTGGAAGGTGCTCACGCGCAACTGCCTGTTGCGTTCGTACAGCACTTCCTGCCGGTATTCGTACACGAGATTTTTGGTGTACGACGATATCTGCGCGGTCTTGACACGGCCCTGGCTGTCCACGTCCAGTATCAGCTGCGCGGGCCAGGTCTGTTTCCCTTTGGTATGGTAAATAAAAGTGGTGTCGCCATGAAACTGGTCGGCGATGGTGTCGATGTTGTAAGCGTCCGCCATGGAAGGTTTGTTCACATCGGCGTCTATCAGCGGCTGAAAGAGCGCCTCCAGCGCCGCGCTGTCTTTCACCTGCAGCGAATCCGCCTGCCCGTTCACCCGCACCACTTTCGTAACGCCGATCTGCTGCGATCCGATCCGCGCGATCTCTTCCCGGTAATAATTGCCGGGTGTGCGGTAACTGGCGTCTTGCTGTCGGGGGACCGGCTTACCGGGCTGAAGGCCGCAACCGGCGGATAAAAACGTGCAAAGGAAAAAGATCCGGGCTAAAGGTCTCATACCCGCAAATTTAAAGGGATCGGAGGGAAAATACAGGTAAAAAATAATGCGCCGTGAAAACGGCGCATCTGATGCATGAGCAAATCTGTCGAGAGCACTAAAAAGCTGTATAGTCAGGTTTTAATTTTTTATGGGGATGCGGCTTAAAAGCACCGGATCTGTCATGGATGAATAATCGTATTGGTAAAGCCCTTCCACGGCGCTTACCAGCAGCCGCTTGTCGGTCGGGAAGGTGATCACGTCGTAAGCGTTGAGGCCGGTCTCCAGGCTGGCCGGCGTGATGTTCATCGCGCCGGGTGCGTTCAGGAAACGCAGGCCGTAACTGCCTTCGCAGATGAACAGCTTGCCGTTGTCGACCGCGAGGCCGTGCGGGTTGCTCATCGGGTAGGTCGCGATCTTCATGGGCAGGTTCGGGTCTTTCACGTCGTACACCTGCAATTCGTTCACGGTGCCCTGGCAGGCGGTGCCGGTGCGCACGGTCACATAGGCCGTGGTGCCTTCCACCACTACGGGGTCGCAGGCTTTTACATGCGACACGGCGGAGCGGCGTGCGGGCCGGTCGGGATTGGTGAGGTCGTAGATGTACATGGCGGTGTTGCTGCCGATGTACAGGTAGTCCTGGTAGGGAAAGATGGTTTCGATGC